>SCTZ01000120.1 GCA_004297765.1 Chloroflexota bacterium
CCGTACTTTGTCATGAGTCCACTGAAATAAGGTCAAGCTCACGGGCAGGGTCGATGGCAATCCCCACTTTGGCGCCCAGGGGGCGCCGAAATAGGGAGGAGCGCCACGAATAATGGCATTCTGCCGGGGTCTTCCCCCACCGGTCATTCGCGAGGGACCTTCTTTCAGTAGACTCTTGTCATTCTGAGCGCCGCAGCGCGAAGAATCCGTACCTCCGGGGGAGAGGGGCGCGGATTCTTCGGCGTGCGCGCCTCAGAATGACCAACAGAGGCGGTGCTCAAGATGAGAAGTTCGATGAACTACGGTTGTAGTACTAGCCCCTAGTGCGATAGATGTTCCACCGGCGATGCTGCGGGCCGCTGCGCCGCCGAGGGTCCTGGCGATGGCCCTGGCGACGGTGCCGGCGATTGTGCCGGTTGTTGTGGCTTCGGCTGCTGTGACGACGATGGTGACGGCGATGGCGCCGGCTGCTGTTGAGCCGGCTGACCCGACTGCTGTTTGAGCTTGTCCTGAGTCTTGGCCAACCCATCTTTGGCCAGAGCCTGGTTCGGATCCAGATCCAGCGCCTTCTGGAAGGCCTGGGCTGCCTCGGCGTAACTGCCCAACTGGAACTTGCTCCAGCCCAATCCAGCGAAGCTGCGGGCGTTCTTCGGCTCGAGCACCGTATCCTTGACGAACTCCGGCGCTGCCGACTGGTAATCCTCCGCCAGATAGTAGGACCAGGCGATAAAGCTCTGAGCGTCGACGAAATTGGGATCGATGTCAAGCGCCTTGCGGAACTGCTGTATGGCCAGATCGTAGTTCTTCTTCGAGTAGTACACCAGACCCAGCCCCTGGTAGCTGCGCGGTTCCCGAGGCTGCATGGCGACAGCCGTCTGGAAGGCCGCGATGGCGTCCTCGTCCTTCCCCTGCGAGCGATACACCTTGGCGAGATCTCGATACAAATAGGCGAAGCCGGGCTTGATCTCGATAGCCTTCTGATACACGGCCACCGCGCTCGGGTAGTCGCCAAAGCTCTCCAGCGCGTAGGCGTAGTTGCGGTGAGCAAAGACGTTCTTCGCGTCCAGTTCCACGGCCTTCTTCCCCGCCTCCAGGGCCTTGTCGATTGTACCCTGGTCGCTGTAGATCTCGGCCAGGAAGGCGTAGCCCTCTGCGTAGGACGGATCGATCTGGGTAGCGCGCCGCGCCGCCTCCAGAGCCTTGTCGTAGCTCCCGGCCCAGTCGTAGGACAGCGCCAGAGTAGCCTGCACCTCCGCGCTGCGCCCGTCCAACTGCGCAGCCTGTTCTGCCACCTTCACCGCTTCCGGCTCACGATGCGCTAGCGTGAGAGCCTTGGCCCAGTGGGCCCAGACCACGGCACTATCCTGTTTCTCGCGGGCGGCCTGCTCGAATTGCTTGGCAGCATCGTCGAAGTTGCCCTGATCGAATAACGACTCCGCCTCACCGAGATAGTCGACCCTGGGCGCCACCGTCGGCACAGGCGTCTCCTGTGACGTCTTGGCCATCTTCTGCTCCTGCAGGTAGATGGGCAGCTCGAGCGCCGCGACTAGTCCCCCGGCCAGCACGATAACCAGCACGAGGAAAATGATGGCCATGGAGCGAAAACTGAGGCCACGTCTCTGTTGCATCCCTGGTCTGCTCCTTCGGATCCCACGGACCACCGCGCGCACCTATCCCTGCCCGAGAGTCCCTCCTGAGACCAGCGAGCCGAACCGGGCCGCGACAGCGGACAGGTCCACCCCGACCTTTGGACAGAGACACTCCAATACACAGCGTGGGCAGATCGGAACAGGCGCTTTGCAGACCCGCCGACCGTGGGCGATCATATTCAAATGGAAATCGTATACCTTCGCGGGCGGCACCATCCCCTCCAGGATGCGGTGGGCCTGGTCCGGCGTCGTCCGCGGATCAAACAACGCCAGGCGCCGTGCCACGCGATAGACATGTGTGTCAACCGGCAGGGCCGGTCGATCGAGCGAGAAAAGCAGAACGCACGCTGCCGTCTTGGGTCCCACGCCGGGCAGATCCGTCAGCCAACGGCGCGCCTCGTCCAGATCCATTTCGGCCAGGAACCCCAGTTCCAGCGAGCCGTGTCGCTCCACCAACAGGTTGAGCACTTCTTTGATACGCGGGGCCTTGACGTTAGACAGACCGGCCGAACGGACGGCCTCCGCGATCTCCTCGACCGCGGCGCTGCGCACCCTCTCCAACGAGCCAAACCGCCCGATCAGTCCCTCGAAGGCCCGATGGGAGTTTACGTCTGAGGTATGCTGCGAGAGGATGGTTAGCACCAGCTCGGAGACCGGATCAGCTCGCGGGCGCCAGACGTGCCGGCCATAGACCTGATCCAACTTCTCGATGATCTCCGCTAGTCTTCCCTCGTCGGTCATCCCGTCTCCGGCTCGCAGCCAGCAGCATTCAGGCGTGCGTACTACTTGCCCCCACCTTCGCTGGGTTATGTTATTCTATCATGCCCCCGCGACGCGGGCAAATGTGGGACTGGCATCGTCCTTGCCACACGAAGCATCGGTAAGGCAGAGGATGCGTGAGACCTCCCGCCACAGCCCCACAGGGCGCGATGATGGCGTTTAAGAAAATAGCGTGGTACAGAGAGGCGAGGCGTCTCCCCCACCGCCCCGGGCGTCATGAATGCCGCCCCTACCATGGCCCGTCCGTAGGGGCGGCATTCATGACGCCCGGGTGGGGAGGCCTGGCGTCTGCCTCAAACGAACCGTATTGCACGTAGCGTGTGACTTGGCATGGTAGAATAAGACAGGTGGAGAGCAGGCCATGAGTGGCAAGGAAGTGGAGTACAGCAGCAACGGCGGTCGGACCAGAGCCTATTTGTCCCTTCCACCGAGCGGCCAGGGTCCCGGGGTGGTAGTCATTCATGAATGGTGGGGACTGGGCGATCAGATCTGCGGCGTTGCCGATCGTCTGGCCAGAGCCGGCTTCGTGGCCCTCGTGCCTGATCTCTACCACGGAGAGATCGCCCGAGAGCCCGATGAGGCCGGCAAGCTGATGATGGCTCTGAACATGAAGCAGGTCGCCCAGGACCTGACCGGAGCGGCCAAGTATCTGCTGGCTCAACCCGACGTGACCAGCAAGAGGGTCGGGGTCATCGGATTCTGCATGGGCGGGCAACTCGCCCTCTATGGCGCGACCACAGCCCCCGAGCTGTACGGGGCTGTGGTTGATATGTATGGCATCCACCCCAACGCGAAGCCTGACTACGCGAAGCTCGGAGCTCCCGTGCTGGGTCTCTTCGGCGCGAAGGATACCAGCCTCCCGCCAGCGGCCGTGAACCAATTGGAGCAGACCTTGCTGCGAGAAGGCATCGAGACGCAGTTTCATATCTACCCGAACGTGGGACACGCCTTCATGAACGAGCGGCGCCCCGAGGCCTACGACGCCCAGATGGCAGAAGATGCCTGGGGCCGCATAGTGACCTTCTTCCGCAGCCGTCTGACGTAGGGAGCTAGGGGCTGAACGGCGGGAAAAAGGGGGAAAGGGGGGCGTTTCTTCCATTTTTCTCTTTTCCCCAACCCCTAGCCCCCATTGTGGTATACTGGGCAACAGTTCAGCGCGAGAGGTGTCCAGGACGTTGATGAAGTGGGCGGAGAGCAGCAAAGGTCCGGGTCGATCGCGGAGCGCTGCCCAGCGCCGTACGGAGCGCCGGGTTCTGCTGATGGTCATCGCGACCGAGCTCATCGTAGTCGTGGCTATGCTGGGCGCCTTTGTCGCCTGGCCCAGGATTGCCCCCGGCAGCATCGCCGGGAGCGCGCCACAACAGATCGCCGGTCGGACCGTGAGCGGAGTTGTCACCGGTGACCAAGCGATTGCCCAGCTCCGGCAGATGCACGGCAAGGGGGTGGGCATCCAGGGCGGCTGGATCGCCCATTACGACGGCGGAGCCACCATCTGGTACGGCACCACGTCCAGCGAGGCCGAGGCGCGGGCGCTGATCGAGTCCATGACCAACCGCATCTCCCAGGGCAACCCCACCTTTCAGGATCTCCAGACCCTGACCATCCAGGGCACCACCATCTACACCGTCACCGGCCAGGGCCAACGCCACTTCTATTACTACAAAGGCCCTGTCACGGTTTGGATCGCGGCCCCACGCGGAGCCGAGGAGCAGTTCGTGCGCGAGGCGCTCACCTTGGTGAATTGAGCCATGGTCCTTCCGTTCGCCGGGCAGGTGCTCCAGTTGCTGGAAGAGCACCGGTACCTGGCCCTGTTCGTCCTGCTCCTCCTGGAGGAGAGCGGCGTCCCGCTGCCGCTGCCGGGTGATAGCGTCATGATGTTTGCTGGCTACAGCGTGTCCACGGCACGCATCAGCTTTCTCCCCGCTTTTGTTTGCATGGAGGTCGCCACCCTGATCGGCGCCTCCATCCTACGATGGATCGGTCAACGCGGTGGACGCCCCCTGATCCTTCGCTACGGACATTACGTGCACCTCGACGAGCAGAAGCTGGCACGGGTCGAAGCGTGGTTCGTCCAACGCGGATCTACCGCCATTCTTCTGGGACGTCTCATTCCTGGATTACGCATGCCCACATCCCTGATCTCCGGCATCTTCGCCATTCCCTATCCGATCTTTCTGCTGAACGTGGCCATTGGCTCGTCGCTGTACATCCTGTTCTTTATGGCGCTGGGGATCGTTCTCGGCGACAACACACGCTGGATCGTGTCACGCCTGTGGCCGCATCACCTCTTCCTGGGACTGGCGGCCGTCGTGATTGCCGTCGCGACTGTTCTGATCGTCTGGCTCCGCCGTCGTACCCACAGGTCGCTCGGCTAAGTGGTGCGTCTCCCAACTCAAATCAACATCCGTAGCGGCTGACGGCTCTCGCCAGAGGCGAGTCGGTCGACAGAGTCGCCTCTGGCGACCTTCGGAGACTGTCCGCCAGGGGTGGGGCAGGGGGCACGCCCTATCCCACCCCTGGCGGATACGGCGATCCGCCACTACGAATAGATCACGAACTCGGTGGATGTACTACTTGGCTGGGAGCATCCCCCTCGCTCCAGACGTGGACTCAGCCAAATTGCCGTTTCTCCCCCTTGACAAACTCCTACCTTGTCGTTTATCCTGGTGCGTAGGCAATCGGTTACCGATGGCCGTTGGGGTCACGTCCGAAGACGTACGAGGACACTACTTTGTGTGTCCTTTTTGTTATGCGCCCTCTCGATGCGGCCACAGCAGTCCCGGGGACTACCCCGGAACCCATCATCTTCTCGTCGACCGCGAGATCGCAGCACGGGGGAAGTGCCCCCGCCCGGGATGTCGGGATACACCCCGCCCCGAACCTACCACCCGAGGCTGGTCGTCAGCATGAAAAGAATCTACGCGCGCGAGGAGTACTGCATCGGCTGTCGGCTGTGCGAGGTGCACTGCCTGGTCGAGCACTCCGAATCCAAGAACATCATCAAGGCCTTCAAACGCGAGTTCCCCCGCGGCATGAACCGCGCCCGCGTGCGGGTGGAGGAGGACGGACCGCTCTCCTTCGGACTCCAGTGCCGACACTGCACCGAGCCCGTGTGCGTCTACTCCTGTCTCAACGGGGCCATGTACATCGACACGGACGGCGCCGTGCGCCACGACGCCGAGAAGTGCATGGGCTGCTGGACTTGCATCATGGTCTGTTCGTTCGGCGCGATCAAACGTGGAGAGCGCAAGGGCAACAGCCACAAGATCGCCTTCAAGTGCGACCTCTGCCCCGGTCGGGAGACGCCGGCCTGTGTGGAGAACTGTCCGAACGAGGCGCTCGTCCTGCGCGAGGAGGAGGCGTAGATGGCCAAGTACGTTATCGTCGGCAACTCCGCCGGCGCGATCGGAGCCGTGGAGGCCATCCGCCAGGTGGACAAAGAGGGAAGCATCGTCATCCTCTCCGAAGAGCCCTATCCGGTCTACTCCCGCCCCATGATCTCGGAGTACCTGGCGGGCGAGGCAGGACTGGACCAGATGCTCTATCGTCCCAAGGACTTTTATACCAGGAATCAGGTGGAGACCGTCCTGGGCCGCAAGGTCGTCTCGCTGGATCTGGCCAACAAGCAGGCTAAGCTGGATGACGGCGCCGCGATCACCTGGGAGAAGCTGCTGCTCGCCACCGGCGGCGTCCCGTTCGTCCCGCGCACGCCCGGCCAGGAGAAGGAGGGTGTCTACACCTTCACGACCCTGGACGACGCCAAGCGCATCCGAGAGCGCATCGGCCAGTTGCAGCGGGTGGTCGTCATCGGCGGCGGGTTGATCGGCATGAGCGTGACCGAGGCCCTGACCAAGCTGAAGGCCCAGGTCACCGTGGTCGAGCTCAAAGAACGCGTGCTCAACCTCATGCTGGACGAGGAAGGCTCCCGCCGCGTGGAAGCCGCCCTGGCTCAGCGGGGCGTGGAAGTGGTCGTCAACAACACGGTGCGCGAGATCGTCGGGCGAGAGGATAACCCGGAGGCCGTCGGCGGCGTGCTCCTCAACGACGGACGCCAGATCCCCTGCGACGCCGTGATCGCCGCGATCGGCGTGATACCCCGCACCGAGCTGGCAGCTGGAACGGAGATCAAGGTCAACCGTGGCATTGTCGTCGATCGCCACATGGCCACCAGCGTGCCCGACGTGTACGCCTGCGGTGACGTCTGCGAGGGCTACGATTTCGTCATCCAGACCAACCGCGTGGTGCCGATCTGGCCCAGCGCCTACATGGGCGGTCGGGTGGCCGGCTTCAACATGGCCGGGGGAGAGGCCGAGTTCTCTGGCGGCACCTCCATGAACTCCCTCAAGTACTTCGGTCTGTCCATCATCTCTGGCGGTGTGGTCAGCCCGGAAGCGTCGCAGGACTACGAGATCCTGACCCAGGTCCACCCCGAAAACGGGGTCTACAAGAAGGTCGTCCTCAAGGACGACGTTGTGATGGGTCTGATCTTCTTCGAAGATATCGACAAGGCCGGCATCGTCTACGGACTGATGCGGGACAAGACCGACGTGAGCGCCTTCAAGAGCAAGCTGCTCACCGAGAACTTCGGCTTCATCTCTTTCCCCAAGGAGATGCGCAAGCAGCGGCTGGGGGTAGGGTAACTATGAAGGACCTAAGCAAGACCTGTAATACGTGGGGCGACGATAAGGTCATCGACGCCTGCTGCTTGTTCGGGATGATGGACACGACCGGACGGAGATTCTCCGGCCGCGACATCACCCGCGCCATCGGCAACATGCACGATCGCGGCAATGGACTGGGCGGTGGCTTTGCGGTCTACGGTATCTATCCGGAGTACGAGGACTACTACGCCCTGCACGTCATGTATCTGGGCGGCTCGTCCAAGACGGAGACCGAGAGCTTTCTGAACGAGCGGTTCCTGGTGGCCTACGACGAAGAGGTGCCCACCTTCCCGCTGCCCACCATCCATCACCCGCCGCTGGTGTGGCGCTACTTCGTCCACCTGCGCGAGCAGCCCATCGATCAGAGTGCCGACGACTACGTGGTCGAGCAGGTCATGACGGTCAACACCGTTATTCCGAACGCTTTCATCTTCTCCAGCGGCAAGAACATGGGCGTCTTCAAAGGCGTGGGCTACCCGGAGGAGATCGCGGCCTACTTCGGGCTGGAGAACTACGAAGGCTACCTGTGGACCGCTCACGGTCGCTTCCCGACCAACACCCAGGGCTGGTGGGGTGGCGCCCACCCGTTCAACATCCTGGACTGGACCGTCGTCCACAACGGCGAGATCTCGTCCTATGGCATCAACCGCCGCTTCCTGGAGATGTACGGCTACCAGTGCACCATGCACACGGACACCGAGGTCATCGCCTACGCCGTCGATCTCCTGATGCGCAAGCACAAGCTCCCCATGGAGATCACGGCCAAAGTGCTTTCCGCCCCGCTGTGGACGGAGATCGAGCGCATGTCGCCCAAAGAGAGGCAGTTGGTCAGCGCGCTACGACAATCCTACGGTAGCCTGCTGATGAACGGTCCCTTCACGATCATCATCGCCCATCAGGGCGAGATAATCGGGCTCACCGATCGCATCCGGCTCCGTCCACTCTCAGCCGGGACGAAGGGAAGCATGCTCTACCTCTCGTCGGAAGAGTCCGCCATCCGCCTGATCTGCCGCGATCTGGACGAGACCTGGACGCCGCTGGGCGGCGAGCCTGTGATCGGGCGGCTTGGGAGCGTGGCAGGCTCCAATGGTCGGCAGCATCCGGTTGGTTCCGAGGTGTATACGTCGTGAAGACTTATTTACCGCCCCGCTTTATCGTCGAGCGAGACGAAGCCCGCTGCATTCAGTGCGAGGTCTGTATTCGCCAGTGCGGCTGGAAGGTGCATTACTACGACGAAGAAGACAACGTCGTGCGCGCTCTGGACGAGAAGTGCACGGCCTGCCACCGCTGCGTGGCCTTTTGCCCCACCAGCGCACTAACCATCCGCGAAAACCCGCTGGACTACCGACGCAACGCCAACTGGCGTCGCGAGAACATCGAGGATATCATTCGCCAGTCCGAGGGCGGCGGCATTCTGCTCACCGGCATGGGCAACGACAAAGGCTTCCGCATCTACTGGGATCATCTGGTCCTCAACGCCAGCCAGGTGACAAACCCGTCCATCGATCCTCTACGCGAGCCGATGGAGCTCCGCACCTACCTGGGAAGCAAGCCGGAGCAGATCGAGGTGAAGCCCGGTCCGAACGGCTTCGAGCTGGACACGCCCGTTCCGCCCCAGGTGCCGATCGAGATGCCGGTGCTGTTCTCGGCCATCTCCTACGGCGCCATCAGCTTCAACTGTCACGAGTCGCTGGCCCGCGCCGCCAAAGAGGCGGGCATCCTATTCAATACTGGCGAGGGCGGACTGGATCGCCGCCTGTATCCCTACGGCGGAAACACCATCGTCCAGGTGGCCTCCGGACGCTTCGGCGTGCACCAGGATTACCTGGACGTCGGCCGCATCGTCGAGATCAAGATCGGACAGGGCGCCAAGCCCGGCATCGGCGGTCATCTCCCCGGCGAGAAGGTCAGCGAGGACGTCTCGCAAACACGCATGATCCCCGTGGGCACCGACGCGCTGTCGCCGGCTCCGCACCACGATATCTACTCGATCGAGGACCTCTCCCAGCTTATCTTCGCGCTGAAAGAGGCCACCAACTACACCAAGCCCATCTCCGTGAAGATCGCGGCCGTGCACAACGCGGCGGCCATCGCCAGCGGCATCGTCCGCGCGGGGGCCGACATCGTGGCCATCGATGGTCTGCGCGGAGCGACGGGCGCCGCTCCCAAGATGATCCGCGACAACGTAGGTATCCCCATCGAGCTGGCCCTGGCCGCCGTCGACACACGTCTGCGCCAGGAGGGCATCCGCAACCGTGCGTCACTAATCGTGGCCGGCGGCATCCGCAACAGCGCGGACATCGTCAAGGCCATCGCCCTGGGCGCCGACGCCGTCTACATCGCGACGCCTGCCCTGATCTCCATGGGCTGTCACGTCTGCCAGAACTGCCACACCGGTCGCTGCAGCTGGGGCATAGCGACCACCGATCCCTATCTCACGCGACGCATCAACCCGGAGATCGCCTCGCGGCGCCTGACCAACCTGCTACGCGGCTGGTCTCATGAGATCAAGGAAATGCTGGGGGGGATGGGCGTCAACGCCTTAGAAAGCCTGCGCGGCAACCGTCTCCACCTGCGCGGCATCGGCCTCACGGACTCCGAGCTAGAGATCCTCGGCGTCCGCATGGCCGGAAGCTAGAGGAGTTTGAACATCCCTCTCCTGGGAGCGCGGGCATCCTGCCCGCCGGGGAGGGGCAGCGGAGTGGCGCCCAGGGCGAGCACCCCGCCAGGATCATCGACATAGTGGCGTCCTTCTGCGAGGAACACCAGATGTGTGTTTTGGACTGCAGCGGACGCCTAGGGGCAATCTAGTGTTCGACCACACTGGTTTTGTCATGAGTCCACTGAAAAAAGGTCGAGATCGCGAATAGGCTCGACGGCAATCCCCACTTTGGCACCCAGGGGGCGCCGAAATAGGGACGAGCGCCACGAATGATGGTGTTTTGCCGGTGGCTTTCCCCACCGGTCATTCGCGAGGAACCTTCTTTCAGACGACTCTTGTCATGAGTTCACTGAAATAAGGGTCTTCAGCGCCGTGTGACTGGCGTCCACAAGCGCCAAACGCACGGCGAAAAGCGCCGAATCGACCTTTTTTCAGACGACTCTTGTCATTCTGAGGCGCGCACGCCGAAGAATCCGCGCCCTGGGGATACGGATTCTTCG
>SCTZ01000121.1 GCA_004297765.1 Chloroflexota bacterium
AGAGAAGACGCTATCTGTCATTCTGAGCGCCGCAGCGCGAAGAATCCGTATCCCCAGGGCGCGGATTCTTCGGCGTGCGCGCCTCAGAATGACAAAACCAGTGTGGTCGAACACTAGGCTAGGATCGGGTTTCTGCCCCCAAAGTAAGCGGAGCGCCTTGCCCACGTTGTACCCAGCGGTCCGATATCGCCCCGGGATCGCGTATGCCCTCGCTGCCATCCTTTGGGTCGCTGAGTAGAGCGCCGCGTATACTATGCGCAGTGGGACCGCGCTGAAGGCTGCAGGTCCGACCAACATTATGTACCAAACCGAGTGGTGCTTTTGCGTTGATCGTGGGTTGAGAAGACGTTGCGGAAGGTTCTTGCCTCCGCTTGCGCGGCTTGCGGGGCACGCACATCCGGAAGAGCATTCGGTCTCAACGGCTTCTCTACCGTTGCTTAACCCATTGCCGCACGCTGAGGGCGTAGTCTGCTGTTGGGAAACGTCGCTGCATGTTCGATACCAGGCGACCTGATGATCCGTTTGACTTGGGGGCTGAACACCCAGCGCCACGGTTGGAGTGATGCCAGGCATGAGGATGCGTCCGGAAGAAGAAATCGTGCTCCTCTCCTCCCTGGCTGAGCGAGATGCCGAGCAAGAGGAAAGATTACGCAGCCTGCTCAGCGAAGGCAGCATCGATTGGCAGTTCCTGTGGGAACGGGCATCCGTGAATCAGGTCCTCCCTCTGTTCGCAAGAGTGCTCCTTTCTGTTTCGACCATAGTAGCCCTGCCGCAATCCGTTATCGATAACGCCAGAGCCATTCGCCTCCGAACGATATTCTCCAACATGTCTGCGCGCGAGGAGCTGGCGCGGATAGGATCGCTGTTGGCGTCCCGTGGCGTTCCCTGTGTTCCGCTGAAAGGTACCCATCTGGCTGAGCGATTGTACCATCGTCTTGATTCGCGCCAGACTGGCGACATAGACATCCTCGTCCCACGATCCGCGCTCGAGACGGCTCGGTCGGTTCTGGCGCAATTGGGCTATGCTCCGGCAACGGGCGTCTTGAGACACCCTGGAGAGCATACCTTCCATGGTGTGCCATACGTGCGCTCCACTCCAGCCGGAGGATACGCGGTGGAGCTACATTGGGAGCTCAACAACCCGCGCTTCGTAAGCATCGACTACGAGCGCCTTTGGCAGCGCGTCCTGACCGCCGGTAGCTCTGAACAGGCATTGAGGCCTTTGCCTAGCGAGGAGACGCTCCTATTTCTTGCACTTCATCTAGCTAAGCACTCCAGAGGAGTCCTTCGTTTGCTGGCAGATATCGATCGACTCGTGCGACAGGAAGGACCGAGCATAGATTGGCAGTACACTCTGGCGCTGGCAGAGCGATGGCGCGTGTCGTCCTTGCTGTATTTTGCCTTGCTGCACGCTCAGACGCTTTTGTCCACGCCCGTCCAGCCCTGGATAATGGCGCGACTCAAGCCGGTGACGTGGCGGCGCGCGATGGTTGGCCTACTCATTGGCCCCGACGTCATTCTGCGCGCGCCTGGTGAAGGGCATGTGCACTCGGATCGGTTTGATTTGGCTTACTCCATCATGCTCAGCTCTTTGAGGCGCTCCTTCGATGCCTACATTCACTATTTGTTTCCGCCCGTGGTTTTTCAGGGACCGTTCGTTCTTGGGCGACCGGTTGGCATGGCGCTGAGACTGACTCGCGGGGTGGCCTGGACCGGATTGGTGTTCGCGAGCTGCCTGGCTGGATGGGTGCGAGCGAGACAGATATGACGCATCTCGTGGGTGTTCGAGGCCCTATGCTCCTTATTCCCTGGGTTGCACTACTGCTTGGGGCTATGCTCCTGGCCCTCGTTGCCCAGATGATACATACTGACTTTGGCTCCGCGTCTCACGTGCGCAGAATACACGAGGTGCGATCGATCGATGTCGTGCTGTTGCCCTTGATGACCGCCGTCAGTTTTCCAGGCTATGCACCGAAGCGGGAGATTCTTCTCGTGCTGGGCGCTGTTGTTCCGGCGCTGCGGCGACAGTGGGGGGTGGCCTGCCTAATGGCCCTCACTATCACTGGTGACATGCTGGCTCTCGCGGCCAAGCTTGTCTTTGCTCAGCCCCGCTCGGAGGACCTCACAAGGTCTATAGTGCGCATCTATCAGGGTGGCAACGGGAGCGCCGGGTTCAACTTTCCCAGTGGTCACGTCGTGCACTACGTCGTCTTCTTCGGGACGATTAGTTTCCTTTTGTGGCGTGGTCTTCACTCGACCTCAGCCAAGCATCCGCAAATACGGCTTGCTCTCATGCTTCTATTTGGAATATGCGTGACCCTGATTCTGTTCGTGGGCGCCTCTCAAGTCTACCTTGGATATCATTCGCTCAATGATGTGCTTGGTGGCTACATAGTCGGGGCTCTGTGGCTGTGGGTTTTGACCGCTGTTAGCCGATTCTGGCTTCACGCCGATACGGCAGAGCGACATCGGTCCTGAACGCTCGGTCTCAACAGCTTCTCCACCGTTGCTCAACTCCCCGTCAGACTGATGGAACATACAATGCGGAACATGAGGATTCTTCAGGTCAACACACGTCACTTCTACGCAGGCGGCGACAGCACATACGCCTTTAACCTGGCGGACGTGCTGCGGAGCAGAGGCCATCAGGTGGCTTTCTTCGGCATGCAGGACGAGCGCAACCTGCCGGATCCCAACGCCGACCTGTTTGTGCCGTATGTCGACTTCAGAGGACTCAATCGCCGCAAGAGCGTCGTGGGCGGTGCGCAGGTACTGAGCCGCGTCATCTACTCGCGCGATGCCAGGCGCAGGTTCGGTCAGATGTTGGATCGTTTCCAGCCCGAGGCGGTCCATCTGCAGAATATCCACGCCCACATCACTCCCTCCGTCATTTTCGAGGCCCGCAAGCGGGGCCTGCCCGTCGTGTGGACTTTGCATGATTACAAGCTGGCCTGCCCAAACAGCCACTTTCTCATCGACACGACGCAGCAAGTTTGCGAGAGGTGCGGGAAGCACAGTTACTATCAGGCTGTCCTGCATCGCTGCAAGAAAGGCTCGCTGCTTGCCAGCGGTATGGCCGCGCTGGAGGCCTATGCACATCGGGTGATGCGTGTGCGCGGCCAAGTGGATTTCCTATTGGCTCCCAGCGCTTTCCTGCAACGCAAGTTGTTGGAGAGAGGTTTCTCACCGCGGCAAGTGCTACACGTGCCGCACTTCTTACGGGAAGACATGTTTGCTGAGGCTACAGGAAAGAACCAGGGTTATCTTCTGTTTGCCGGTAGGCTGACCACGATAAAGGGCATTCATAGTCTTCTCGAGTCCGTTGGGCGAACACCCGAGGTGAAGCTAGTGTTGGCCGGTCAGATCGACGAAACCCTCGAGCCCGAGCTATCGCGGTTGATGCCTCCGAACGCGGAGTACGTGGGGCTGAAGCACGGCGAGGAGTTGCACGCGTTGCTGCGCGGCGCCATGGCCATGGTTGTGCCGTCAATCTGCTACGAGAACCAGCCATTCAGCATCCTCGAAGCCTTCGCCGTTGGCAAGCCGGTCATCGCCTGCAATCTCGGGGGTATGACCGAGCTCGTCCAGGATAGAGAGCGGGGGATACTCGTTCCACCCGGGGACGTCGCGGCCCTGGCCAAGGCCATGCGCTGGATGGTCGCGCATCCGATCGAGGCCGAAGGAATGGGAAGAGCCGCCCTGGCATACGCCAGGCAAACGCATACAATTGACGTGCACTACACGCGACTGATGGAGATCTATCGCCATGCCCGTGCCCGCCGAAGCGGTGGCGGCTCGTAGTAGTGCGGTGATACCGATGTACTGATACGCGTCATTTACAGTCGCGCCTGTTCGTCTGTTCCGAGCCGCGGCTTCCCTTCTGTCATTCTGAGCCGCAGCGAAGAATCTCCCCTGGGCGCCTCGTTTAGAGCCACGAGGAGATCCTTCGCTGCGGCTCAGGATGACAGGAGAGAAGTGGCTCAGCATCGAACAGGGCCTGCTTGGGACTGCCACGTGTCGATTCATCGGTCATAGAGCAATACCTGAACAGTTTGCACCAGGCGAGAGGATGATCGGAATAAATGGAATGCGCCGTCATCACGACGTATCGTTGCAATGCCCGTTGCCGGATGTGCGATACCTGGCGGTATCCCACGCGGAAGTCGGAGGAATTCTTGCCGGAGATCCTCGAGAAGCTTCCCGCTGGCATGAAGCGCCTGAATATCACCGGCGGTGAGCCCATGGTGCGCCAGGATATCCAGGATATCGTACGCATCCTCGACAAGAAAACCCAGCGCCTGGAGATCAGCACGAACGGGTACTTCACCGATCGCATTGTCAAAGTCTGCCAGGAGTTTCCGCGCATCACTATTCGGGTTAGCATTGAGGGATTGCCCAGGCTGAACGACGAGCAGCGTGGCATCAGAAACGGCTTCGATCATGCCATGCGCACACTTCTTCGTGTGAAACAACTGGGCATCAAGGATGCCGGCTTTGCCATCGTCATCTCGGACCGCAATTGCGCCGATTTGCTAGACGTGTACGCGCTCTGTTCGTCCATGGGTCTGGAATTTGGCAATGCCACCATGCACAATTCGTTCTACTTCCACAAGTTTGACAACGAGATTGAGGACCTGGACAAAGTCACCACGGAAATGCGTCGCTTCATTCGCGAATTGTTGACGTCCAAGCGCTCGAATCTACGCATGCGCGTTAAGGACTGGGGACGGGCCTACATCAACCTTGGACTTCTGCGGTATATGCAGAAGGAGACGCGCTCTCTTACCTGTGGTGCGGCCACGGACACCTTCTTCGTCTCGCCCTGGGGGGAGATACTCGCCTGCAACGGCTCGCCGGAGCCATGGGTAATGGGCGACCTGAAGACGCGGTCGTTCGACGAGATCTGGGGTAGCCCACAAGCGGAGTCCGTGCGGCATAAAGTGCGCGATTGCGGCCAGAACTGTTGGATGACGGGCACCGCTGTTCCCGCTATGCGCAAGCAGGTTTGGGTGCCGGTTTGGTGGATTCTCAAGAATAAAGCCCGCATCGCGCTGGGCAGGGATGTTCTCTGCTCATGAAGATCGCCTACCTGGGTATCAAAGGGTTGCCCTCGAAGAGTGGGGCAGAGCGTGTGGTCGAAGCCATCGTTCGCAGGATGGCTCTGCGGCACGAGGTAATCGTGTACTGCAATGCCCGCTACACTCATCCCGATGCACATATGGACGGAATGCGACTTATCCGCATCCCCACCCTTCCCGGCAAGCATTTTCAGGCTCTATCGCTGTTCGTCTTTTCCGCCTTGCATGCTCTCTTCAGGGGAAACTACGATCTGGTGCACGTTCACAACACCGAGGCGTGCTTCGTTGTGCCCCTCTTGCGAAGCAAATACCGGATAATCGCCACATCCCATGGTCAGGCCTACAGGAGGGACAAGTGGGGATCCGCGGCGAAGAAGCTCATCCAACTGATCGATAATGCCTACGCCTGGTTTCCTCACATGCTGACCAGTGTTTCGAAGCCGTTGGCCGACGAGTATGCGCAGCGGTTTGGAAAGGTAGTGCACTACCTCCCAAATGGCGTGGAGTCGTACCCCATAGTCGATGCGCAGTCTGCTGAAAGGACGCTACGCGAAAACGGTGTGGTGGATAGCTACGTCCTGTTTGCCGCTGGACGGGTGGACCCCACCAAGGGCTGCCATCTCCTGCTGGAGGCCTTCGGCGGGCTCGACGTGGACCTGCAACTGACAGTCGTAGGAGACCTTTCGACCCTACCCGCGTACAGTCGCGAGCTCCAGCGGATGGCCGACCCTCGGGTCAGATTCGTTCCCTTTGTCAAGCAACAGGCAGAGCTTTTCGGCATCGTCCAGCGGGCGCGTCTGTTCGTCTTTCCGTCAACCGTCGAGGCCATGTCGATGATGCTCCTGGAGGTGGCCTCGCTGGGAGTGCCCATCGTGTGCAGCGACATTCCCGAGAACACCGGTGCCCTGGGTGAACATGCGCTGTATTTCCGCTCTGGAGACTCGGAAGATCTGGCGAACAAGCTCCAGTGGGCGCTGGATCACCGCGATGACATGCAAAATCGGGCCATGCGTGCCCAACAATGGGTAAGACAAAACCTCAACTGGGACGTGCTCGCCGAGGAGTATGATCGTCTCTACGAGCTTCTGATCACGGGCGCCTGCGAGGCACGGCAACCCTCTTCGTAACCCGTTTGCCATCACCTGTTACACTACAGCGGTCCCCAGAAGGATTGAGTAGCCCAGCGCTCTCTTACGCGGGGGCATCGCGTAGGGGCGGACCGCCGTGTCCGCCCGCGCGCCCCTGGGGCGGACACGGCGGTCCGCCCCTACGTCAG
>SCTZ01000122.1 GCA_004297765.1 Chloroflexota bacterium
AAGCCGCCGGGCTGAGTCAACGAAGCCGGCTAGAAGCCGGCTGAGCACGGCACCCAGCCCCCTTCGAGGGGGCTTCGTTGGATTAGCCCGGCGGCTTCAGCCCCGGGTGGTCGCAGCATGGCGTGACGCGCCGGAGAACGCATAAACCCAAGCCCAGCCACCAAGCCGCCGCCTTTGCCATCTTCGCCCCGCTATGGTACCATGTGACGGCCGTAACGCCGCGCGGCCGGCAGGCGCGCAATGGAGGGGGTTGGGGGCGAGATGACACGAGGAGAACACAGATGACCACTACGCAGATGCTGGAGCACGGCCAACAGCGGGTGCCCATGCTGCCGCGTGCTCTCGAGATCCTCCAGTACCGCGAGCTGCTGTTCACCCTGGCCGTGCGCGAGCTCAAGCTGCGCTACCGCAACAGTGTTCTGGGCTTCGTCTGGTCGCTCCTCAATCCGCTGCTGATGATGGCGGTCTTCCTGCTTGTTTTCGGGGTCATGATGCCGAACAATGGCGTCAAGAACTTCCCCGCCTTCCTGCTGGCTGGCATTCTGCCCTGGAACTGGCTCGCCGCAACCATCGGCGGCTCGGTGAATTGTCTGGTTGGCAACGCCAACTTGCTCAAGAAGGTCTACTTCCCGGCCGAGGTGCTCCCCATCTCGGCCGCCCTGGCCAACATGATCAATTTTCTCCTGGCGATGGTGGCGTTCTTCGCCATCTTCTTCGCCTTTGGCTTGACACCTACAGTGACCGTGGTGCTCCTCCCCGTCGTCATGATAGTGCAGCTCATCTTCCTGCTGGGCGCCAGCTTCTTCCTCTCCGCCCTCAATGTGTCCTTTCGCGACACGGCGGTGATCATGGAAGTGGTGATAATGGCCTGGTTTTTCTTCACCCCGGTCTTCTACGACATCCATCAGCTCTTTCCCGAGTACGGGCGGCTGATGTACATTGTGAACCCTGCCGCTTCGCTGGTGTCGTCGTACCGACTGATTCTGCTGGACGGTGCCTGGCCGGAGCCGCTTTTCTTGCTGCGCACCTTCGGCACTTCGCTGCTCGTCTTCGTGGTCGGCTACGCCTTCTTCCTGCGACGGGTGCGGCGCTTCGGTGATGAGCTATGACCACCGTCATCCAGCTCGACCGCATCTCCAAGCGCTTCATCATCGAGCACGACAAGCCGCGCTCCTTTCAGGAGATGATGGTCACGGCCTTCCGGCGCAACACCACCCGTGAGGAGTACTGGGCTCTGCACGACGTCAGCCTCTCCATCGAACAGGGGCAGACCGTCGGCATCGTCGGCGTCAATGGCTCCGGCAAGAGCACCATACTGAAGCTCATCGCCCGCATTATCCACCCCACCTCAGGGCAAGTCCGAATCAACGGCCGTACGGCCGCCCTTCTGGAGCTGGGCGCTGGCTTCCATCCGGACCTCTCCGGCCGGGAGAACATTCTACTCAACGGACTCCTCCTCGGCATGTCGCGCCGAGAGATTCGAGAGCGTCTGGATCAAATCGTGGCCTTCGCCGAGTTGGAGCGGTTCATCGATTCTCCCCTGCGGCACTACTCCTCCGGCATGTACATGCGGCTGGCCTTCTCGGTGGCCATCCACGTAGACCCGGATATCTTGCTTATAGACGAGATCCTGGCCGTCGGCGACGAGGATTTCCAACAGAAATGCTTCGGCAGGATTCACAAGCTTCAGAACGCCGGCAAGACCGTGCTCGTCGTCTCCCATAGCACCACCACGCTGCGCAAGCTGTGCCACAGCCTGGTTCTTCTCAACGACGGCAACATCGCGGCGCAGGGGGACCCCACGACCGTCATCCATGCCTACCACGAGCTCCTTCGCGCCCATGATCCCGCCTTCCATCCGACGGAGGCGCCTGCGCCGTCCCCCGACCAGGGTGCCCCAGACAGTGTCTCGGAGCCGGTCGGGACGGATACGCGGGAAGAGCCTCCGCTGATTTCCGAGTCGCGCGCAAATGCCGATCCTCCCGTCAGGTCCGGATAGATGTCCCGGCAGTCTGGCCTTCCACTGGTCTCCGTGCTCATCGTGGCCTACAACGGTCAGGACTACCTGGGCCGTTGTCTCGACAGCCTGGCTCAGAGCGATTACCCCTGTTTCGAGACCATCGTCGTCGATAACGCTTCGACCGACTCTTCGGTCGCGGTAGCCACTCAGCACCATCTGCGGCCAACCGTCGTTCGCAGCGCAGAGAACCTGGGCTTCGCGGGCGGCAACAACCTGGGTCTGCGAGAGGCCAAGGGCGAGATCATCGTGCTGCTGAATCAGGACGCGCACGTGCGGCCGGATTGGCTTAGCTGTCTGATCGATGGCATGCTCGAAGATCCGCGCATCGGCATCGCGGGCTGCAAGCTGTTCGATCCCGACGAGCGCACCATTCAGCATGCCGGCGGCGTCGTACATCCCAACGCCCTCACCAACCACCTGGGCGCCGGAGAGGCAGACGCCGGACAGCACGACGGCATCCGTGACGTGGACTACGTGACGGGCGCGGCTCTCGCCATCCGGCGGGACGTGATCGAGAGCTGCGGCGCCCTGGACACGGGCTACTTTCCCGCTTACTTCGAGGAGCTCGACCTCTGCCAGCGCGTCAGACGCGCGGGCTTTCGGGTGGTCTACATCCCTCGGTCGGTGGCCGTCCACCACGAGTCATCGTCCACGCAGAAGTTCAGCCCGAGCTTCTTCTATTTCTATCACAAGAACAGGCTGCGCTTCGTCTTGAAGAACTATTCCATCGGCCAGATCGTGGGCGGCTTTCTACCGCACGAGCTGCGCTGGCTGCTGGGGCACTGCCCACCCAACCAGGTGCGCCCCCTGGCCCGGGCCTACCTGCACAACGCCGTCTTTCTGCCCCGAACTCTGATCTGCCGCTGGAAGAGGCAATGAGTGCTGCATCCGGCAAGTCTAGTCGACATCCGTAGTGGCGGACGGCTCTGTCCGCCAGGGGTGGGGTGGAACGCGCCCCTCAGAAGTGGGCAGGATTCGTCTTGCCTTGGCTGGGGTGGGGCCGCGCCAGTTCCCTCTCCCTTGCGCACAAGGGAGAGGGTCAGGGTAAGGGTTCGCCCCGCCTAGCCTCACCCTAACCTTCTCACCCAGCGGAGAGGAGGGAACGAGCCAACCCCAATATCTGCCCACTCCTGAGGGGCGCGCCCTACCCCACCCCTGGCGGAGACGGCGCGGTTGGACCGCCGCCGCAGACCGCCGCGGTTTCCGAAACCGCAGCGGTCTTCTCCGACTGGATGCCGGACTTGAGGAACGACGCAGTAAGTGCGTCGTTCCTCAAGTGAGGTGTCCTTCGAGGGACGTTCTCCAGCGGAAGGATCAAGAGCGGGCAGGCTTCGGTCTCGATGACATCGGGATAGCTGACGTGCCATCCCCTCTCCCTTCGCAAAGGGAGAGGGCGAGGATGAGGGTTTCCCCGGGTCTTCATCGGTCCGGGACGGCGATCCATCGGCGTCAGGGGCTGAACCCTCACCCTGACCCTCTCCCTTGTGCGCAAGGGAGAGGGAACAGCCTCGCCAGTTCGCCATACTTGAGGAACGACGCAGTAAGTCCTACCAGGAAAGAAAGGGCGCCTTTCATTCGATGCGACGACATGTCTATATAGGCTTCCTGGGCGCGATTGCCCTGGGATTGGTCCTCTACCTGCCGCTCCTATCCGGTTGGTATGACCTGAATGGAATTCCGGAGGCGAGGGGCGTGGAGACCGGTCGCGGTGTTCCGTCTTCTCCTAACCACATGCTGTATCAGCCCGTTGGCTTTCTGATGTACCAACTGGCAGGCTTCCTGGGATATAGCGGTCCCTCCGCACCGGTCCTGCAGGTTCTGACGGCCCTCTTCGGCGCGCTTGGACTGGGCTTCGTCTTTCTAACCTATCACCACCTGTCCAAACGTGTCGGCATCGGGCTGGCGGTGACGGCCATGTTGGCGACATCCTGGGCCTACTGGAGCTTCAGCACCGACATCTCGTACATCGTGCCCGCCGCCGCCGTTGTGGCCGCTGCCCTGGCCATCGGCACCAGACCACGCCTCTCTACGCCAGCATCTGTCGGTCTGGGGCTGATCGCCGCTCTGGCCGTCCTCTTCTGGCAAGCCAACGTGTTCCTGATCCCCACGCTGGCCGCGGGATTGCTGTGGACACGCCGCGCCCGCCTGCCACAGACCAGCGTCTTCGTCCTCGTCGCCACTCTGGCGGCTGGGTTGAGCTACGTGGGCGTGGGGATCGTCGTACACGGACAGACGACGCCCCTGGGAGCTGTCACATGGGCTCTGCGATACGGAGGAGCCTCGCTGCCCACCTGGGGGCATTGGAGCCTCGACAGGCTGCCCCTGGCGGTCATACACCAGATGTCGAGCGTCTTCCCCCTCGGCGCGGGCATGCGGCTCGACCAGCTCACCCAGGTTCTTGTCAGCCCTCGTCTCGACCGGTTGGCGATTGCTGCCGTGGGCGTCGTGGCCGTGTGGCTTCTCGTCTCGCGGCTGCGCGGCCGTCCTGCACGACAAGCGGATTCCATCGCCTGGCTTCTCCTGGGCTATCTGCTGTATTTCGTCTTCATCGTCTGGTGGGACCCACAGGAGCCGAAATGGTTCATCATCCCCAACATCCTGCTGGGCGCTATCCTGGCCATCCTCCTGGTGCGTCGCCCGCTCCAGCGTTATGACAAGCCAGTCTTGCTCGGCTGCGTGGCGGTGGTGGCCGCAAGCAACTTCTTCACGACCATCTGGCCCAGGCACGCAGAGGCTAACCCTTCACTAGCCACGGCACGCTGTATCTCAGAGCGCATGTCAGAGCGCGATATCATCCTCGCCGGCGATTGGAGCTGGGATGGCTACGTGACCTACTTCTACCGTAGAGAGGTGCTGTTGCTCGTGGGAGCCACGGCGCAGTATGGCAGCAAGGAGGCCGCGCTGACCGCCCTGGGCGAGCTGATCCGAAAGCGACTGGCAGCTGGCAACCGCGTCTTCATCTCGGATATGGCAGCGTATTCCGCCGATTACTGGACCTGGCTCACGGCCCAGACAGGCTTCAGGCCCGACGACTTCGCTCCGCTCGCCACACAGCCAGCCTTCGATTGCAATGGCGTGAGGATACGACAGGTGATGTCCATTTCATCGTCAACAGTGCCTTGATGAAAGGAAGAGCGCATGAACACGGCTGATATCGCGCCTGCGTCATCGGTCGAAGCCACCGCGAGGCATGCACCGCGCCAGGGTAGTCGGCGCACGGCACAGATCGCCATCTGGCTCTTTCTCTGCTTCCTCTTCCTGTATCTGTCCACAGCCAAAGGTGCGCTGGACTATGGCGACGACGTCTCCATGCTCCAGGTGACCGAGGCGATCGCGACGCGCATGGCGGTGGACGTGCCGCCCACGACCCCTGGATCGAGCATAGGCATAGACGGACGCAGCTACAGCAAGTACGGTCTCGGGCAATCGCTGCTGGCCTTGCCTTTCTATTACGTCGGCAGCCTGCTGCAGAGCGCCTATCCCAGCGCCAGGGTTTGGGACAACCACGGGTTCCTGCGCGTGGCGCCCCTTATCTTTGTGCTCACATCCCTCGGCATCGTCAGCACGGCGGCTACCGTTTGCCTGCTGTACCTGACCAGCCGGGCGCTGAGCTTCGGGCACCTGGCCTCCGTCCTCACGGCTCTGGCATTGGGAGCAGGGACCTTCGCCTGGCACTACTCACGCACGTTCATGAGCGAGCCAACAAGCATGTTCACGGCTCTGCTGACCTTCTACGGTCTGGTCCGCTACAGGCGCGGGCACCGTGCGCGCTGGCTCCTCCTCTCGGGCGGAGCAGCCGGACTGGCTATCCTCCTGCGCACCAACAACGCCATCGTGCTGGCCCCTCTCGGATTGTGGCTACTCTGGGAGCTGCGAGCATTACATCGTCCCAACGTACGCGGGGGCGTGCTCCATATCCTGGTCTGGTCCGCTCCCATAGCGGTCGCGCTGGCCGTTATCGGGACGTACAACCTGGTGCGCTTCGGCAGCGTCCTGGAGACCGGCTACGGAGCCGAGGCCCACGCCTTCACAACGCCCCTCCACGTCGGTCTCTACGGGCTCCTGCTGAGCTCCGGCAAGAGCGTCTTCGTATATGCGCCCATCCTGCTAGCGGGCGTTCTCAGCTGGTTTCATCTGCGCCGCACGCACGCCGCCGTGGCCGCGGTCCTGGCCTGCGTCGTGGTTCTGTACATCCTATTCTACGCGAAGTTTTACGCTTGGTTTGGCGGGGGAGTCTGGGGACCGCGCTTCATGGTGATGGTTCTGCCGTTCTTCCTGCTCGGGCTGGCGGCCATGGTCCAACAGGGACTGGGGCGTCCAGGGTGGATTCTGCTTGCCGGATTGGGGGCGATCAGCGTCTTCATACAGGCAGTCAGCGTTCTGGTCCCGTACATACCGTACGAGGGGAGCATGGAATCCAGCCCGGAGCTTTTCGACCGACTCCTGTGGAACCCCGCCTATTCCCCCGTCCTGGTGGAGACCGTCAGCCTGCTGCAGCGCCAGTATCCGCTGGACCTGGCGGCCGTGATCTACGCCTATCCCCCACTAGCCTGGGCGCAGTTCCTCGCGCTCCTGCTGGCCGGAGCAGGATTCATCGCGGGACCGCTCGTTCTGCGGAGATCAGCGCAAAAACGAACCCCCTACCGCACGAGCGATAGGGGATGGTGGTCAACGATTTGACTAGTGTTCGACCACAGAGAAGACGCTACCTGTCATGTGTCTACTGAAAGAAGGTCCCTCGCGAATGACCGGTGGGGGAAGTCCCCGGCAAAATGCCATTATTCGTGGCGCTCCTCCCTATTTCGGCG
>SCTZ01000123.1 GCA_004297765.1 Chloroflexota bacterium
GTACCGATTGACGTCGATACCCAGGGCCGTTGCGCCGTGTTCGCTACCGTGGAGGGCCCGGAGGGCCCGACCGACCCGGGAGTTGACCAGGTTCTGCGCTAACACGAACACCAGCACGAATACGCCCAGGGTAAGGTAGTAATAGGCCTGGACCGTGGGGAACGTGTAGCCGGCCAGCTCGGCGCGCGGAATGCCGATCAATCCGTTGGGACCGCCGGTCCAGGTATCCAGTCCGCGCATTAGCACGTAGACCAGCTCTCCGAAGGCGAAGGTCATCACGGCCAGGTAGAGCCCCTTGATGCGAAGAGCCGGAAAGCCGACCAGGTAGCCAACCACGCCCGCCGCAACTCCCGCGGCTGGGAGGGCAGCCCAGAACGGGATGTGATAATGAATGGAGAGAAGACCGGAGACGTAGGCTCCGATGCCAAAGAAAGCCGCGTGTCCGACCGAGATCTGGCCGGCGTAGGCCATCAGCAGACAGAGACCGATGGCCAACATGCCGTAGAGCAATATATAAAGGAAGTACGTCACGACATAGTCGACCGGGGTCACTAATGGCACGAGGCCCAGGAGGAGATAAATGAGAAGATGCCGAGTGATCAGGAGATCTCGTGTTCGCTTCATCATCTACTACACCCTCACGATCTCGCGCCGCCCGAACAGCCCTGTCGGGCGGAGGGCCAGCATGACAATGATGACCGAAAAGATCACCGCGTCCCGGTAGGCGGAGGAGACCATCCCGGCCACGAGCGCCTCCAGCAGTCCAATCAGGATGCCGCCGGCCACGGAAGCCACGGGATTGCTAACTCCGCCGAGGATCGATGCGGCCATCCCCTTGAGGGTAAAGCCGACCCCCAGATCGTACTTGGCTGTCGTAACGGGCGCGATCAATCCCCCAGCCGTGGCACTCAAGACCGTCGCCAGGATGAAGACGTACAGGGTGACGTTGCTCATGTTCACGCCGATGATCTTGGCGGCCTCCTCGTTCAGCGCCACGGCCTGCAACCCACGTCCAAACATCGTGAAGCGAAACAGCACGTAGACCGCGCCGAGGACCAGCACGGTAACTCCCAGGATCCAGAAGGCCTGCGGAAGGACCATGGCGCCCAGGAGTGGGATGGGCTGGTCCCCGGAGAACGAGCCGACGAAAAGGGCGCTTTTCCCCCAGATCAATCCGAACGCCACACGGAAGGCGAAGATCGCGCCGAGAGTGGCGATGACCGGGACGAGATGTGGCATTCCCTGCAGAGGGAAGATTACGATGCGCTCAAAGGCTGCGCCCGCGATGGTGGTGATGATCAACATCAGCACGAAGGCCAGACCCAAGCCGAGCCCCATCTGTGTGTTGAAGGTGTAGAACAGGAGTCCGCCCAGCACGACGAACTCACCCGTGGCGAAGTTCATGATGCCCGTCGTGTTAAAGATGACGTGGAAGCACAGCGCCACCAGTCCATAGATGAGCCCGACCATTAGCCCCGACGCCAGCAGTTGGGGAACAGATTCCAGGGAAACCAAGCCATCCTCCTCCAACCAGACGTAGCCTCGATCTAATAGTCGACCACGCAGGTCTTGCACAGGTGCGCGATGGCGAGTCTATCCCGTGCGTCTGCTGGGAACCGGCGTGGTCAACTACTTCAGACGACGCAGTGCGCGAGCGCTCTTCGCGAGCGGATTACTGATCTACTGCCCCTTCGCCTGCCATTCGACAGCGGTACCGTCGGGAGTTATCCGCCCCATGATCATGGCGTCCAGGCTCAGACCGGCGTGCTTGTCCTTGTTGTACTCGGTGAGGCCGACGGGCGTGTCGATCTTGACCGCCTCGAGCGCGTCGCGTAGCGTCTGCCGATCGATGCTGCCGTCGGCTTTCATGGCCTTTTGAAGCGCCTGTTCCATGACCACGACTGAAGCGTATCCGACAGCGGCGTTGAGGTCGGCTTCACGCCCGAACTTGGACTTCCAGACCGCGGCGAATTGCTTGCCCGCGTCAGAGTGCGGGTTGCCATACAGGTAAACCGTGGGCCAAACCACACCTACCGCCGCATCGCCTGCCACTTTGCGGAAGACGTCCACTACCATGGCAGCTGCCGTGACCAGCTTCTGCTGCATGCCCAACTGCTTGGCATTCTTGGCGGCGATCTCCGGCCGCGGCGAGATGCCCCACAACAAAATCGCGCTCGCGTCGGTGGCCTTGATCTTGGTGAGTTGCGGCGTCATATCAGTATCTTCGCTGCCAAACTGCTCTTGAGCCACGAACTGAAGGCCGAAGTTGGAGGCACCAGCAACAAACGTATCGCGGCCACCCTGCCCATACGCGTCGTTGCCACTCAAGATCGCCACTTTCTGCGTCTTGAGTCCCTTCTGAAGATAGGTCAACACCGTGTCCCTCTCCAGGAGGTTATTGAGGTTGAGCTGGAAAACCCAGTCGTTGGGAGCCTCCGAGACTTTCGGGTTTGCGGCGTACGCTATCATAGGGGTCTTGCCTGCCATAACGGCAGCCTTGACCGCGAGAACTTCTGGGGATAGGGCTGGACCCAGGAGCGCAACGATCTCCTTGTTCGCCATGAGCTCCTGGACCTGGACCAGAGCCTGTTGGGGATCGCTCTTGGTATCGCGCTCTACGAGCTCGATCTTGCGTCCTTTGACCCCGCCTTTTTGGTTCAGTTGATCGATGGCAAACCGCACGCCCTCAACGATTCCGACGCCCAGGGCTTGGCCCGGACCTGTCATGGGCTGGTCCAGCCCCAGCTTGATCGGAGCCGATATGACCGATGGCTTTGCCTCCGATTTTGGCGCCTCAGATTTGGCCGCCTGGCTTGGTTGCGCGGATGCGGATGGTGCTGGCGCGGACGGTGCCGGCGCGGACGTTCCGCAGGCAGTAACCAGGACGAGGACCGCCACCAGGGCAAGCGTGATAGCCAGACCCACTCTGTTCATCGTTATCCCTTCCTCTTATTGTGTAATCGAGATGGCGTCGGTTCGTGGTCCTTTTCCCAGATATATGTCATGGACTTCCGCGTTTGCCAGTAGAGACTGCGCCTGTCCTTGCAGTACGATCTGCCCGGTTTGCATCACGTATCCGCGATTTGCGATGCTGAGTGCGAGCTTCGTATCTTGTTCCACGAGGAGAAGAGTGAGCCCGTGCTCCCCGTTCAACTGGCGCAGCGCGCGGAATATCTCCGCTCTGACCAGCGGAGCCAAACCCAGGGATGGCTCGTCGAGCAAGAAAAGCCGGGGCTGGGACATCAGGCCACGACCGATAGCGACCATCTGCTGCTCGCCACCGCTCAATGTACCCGCTCCTTGTTTTCTGCGCTCGGCCAGCCGAGGGAAAAGGCTGTAGATACGTTCCAGGTTCTTTCCGAGCTGTCGCGTTCCAGTTCGGCAGCGATACGCGCCAAGACGGAGATTCTCCTCCACGGTCAGCGGCCAGAACAACTGACGGCGTTCGGGAACCAGGATCAGTCCCCTTTGGACCAGCTCGTGGGACCGGCGAAAGGTCACGTCTAGTCCATCGAGAGCGATACGGCCGGCTGCCGGCGGAATCATGCCCGCAATCGTATTCAGCAGCGTGCTCTTGCCAGCGCCGTTGGCCCCCAGTATGGCCACGATCTCGCCTGGGTGGACGGAGATGCTCACATCGCGGATGGCGCGTACATGCCCATAGAACGTGTTGAGGTCGTTCACCTCAAGCATGGTCAAGCTCCTCTCCCAGATAGGCGGCCATGACCTGCGGGTTCGCTCGAATCTCCGCGCCTCCTCCCTCCGCGATCACTTCGCCGTAGTTGAGGACGACCAGGCTATGGCACAGCTCCATGACCAGCCCTACGTCGTGCTCGACCAGCAGAATGGTCACTCCCCGCTGGTTGATCTGGCGCAGGAGATCAATCAACTCCAGGGATTCCTGGCTGTTCAGCCCCGCGGCCGGCTCGTCCAGCAGAATCAACTGCGGATCGGCGGCGAGAGCGCGGGCTAACTCTACCCTGCGCTGAAGTCCGTAGGGCAGGTTGGCCACCATCGCTCGCGCTAGATCCCCGAGCCCGGTCAGGGCAAGGACCTCCTCTGATCTCGTCCGGATGTCCTTCTCCTCCCGGCGCTGCCCGGGAAGGCACAGCAGCGAAGCCACGAACTCCGCCCGGCTGTGCACGTGGCGACCGACCATGACGTTCTCGAGCACGGTCATGTCCGGGAACAGTTGTGGGAGCTGAAATGTCCGCACAACGCCCCGCCGGACGATCTCGTGTGGTCGATGGTTCGTCAGGTTGTTGCCCTCGAAGAGCACTTTGCCCCTGGTCGGGGCGACGAACCCGGTAGCCACGTTGAAGAGCGTCGTTTTTCCGGCCCCATTTGGTCCGATGAGGCCCTTGATCTCTCCGCGCTGAATCGCAAAGGACACGTCGGAGAGAGCGGGCAATCCACCGAACTCCTTGCTGACGTGTACAACCTCCAGGATAGCCATCGATTGCCTCACTGAACCTTACGTTCTCGACCTTCCCAGTAGGGCTTCCGCAGGTCTCGCTTGAGGATCTTGCCCGTGGCTGTGGTGGGTAGCGAGGCGACGAACTCGACATGGGCCGGCTTCTTGTAGGATGCAAGGTGTTGCTTGCAATACTCGGTTATCTCGTCTTTGGTGGGCTGTGCCCCTGGCTTGGGCACGATCATCGCCATGACGGCTTCGCCCCACCTATCATCGGGAACGCCGATCACAGCGGCATTGAGGACAGCCGGGTGCTTGAAGAGCACTTCTTCGATCTCACGGGAGAAGATGTTGATGCCGCCGCTGATAATCATATCCTTCTTGCGATCGACCACGTAGACTAGGCCTTCCTCGTCGACGCGGACGAGATCGCCGGTGTGGAACCAGCCGTCGGGCTCCAGGACCTCGGCCGTGACCTCTGGGCTGTTCCAGTAGCCCATCATCACCGTGGGACCCTTCAGGAGTATCTCTCCGACCTTTCCGCTGCCGGGTTGGATGGGCTGGCCGTCGTCATCGGTTACGCGCACCGACATGCCCGCTTCGGCCATGCCCACCGAGGACAAGGTGCTTACCTTCTCGCCCTCGTAGGTGGCCTGCTCCTGGCGCAGGATGCAGCCTGTCGCGCACGTCTCCGTCATCCCGAAGGGAATGACCCAGGTCTTGCCAAAAACATTCTCGGCTGAGAGCAGCAGGCTGGGGTGCACCGGAGACCCGGCGATCACGGAGGTGCGCAGCAACTGATAGCGGCGTCGTGGGAAGCTGGGGTCGTTGACAATCATGTTCAGCAAGGTCGGCACGAGCGCGGTGTGCGTGATTTGCTCTCGCTCCATGGTGTCCAGGACGGTGGCGGGGTCGAAGTTGTCGATGACCAACGTGCTGGCCCGGAGCGAGCCACTCACGAGGGAGGCGTGCCAGCCGCCCGTGAAGAACGAGGGTGGTATGCTGTGCACGATGGATTTCGGGGTATAGCGATACTCAGAGGAGTGCACCCAGGCGGCCATGATGTTGTTACGGTGCGAGAGCATGGCCCCCTTCGGGCGTCCTGTCGTGCCGCTTGTGAAGAACAGGACGAACAGGTCGTTCTCGTCGACAGGCACATTGGGGTCGCGAACGGAGGCTTTTTCCAGAAGGGCATCGTAATCTTGCCGGCAGTTGTGGTCCGGGCCAAAGCCGATGATCGTGTGCAGCGTCTCCACGTCGGCCGCGATGGAGCGCATCGTGGCGGCGAACGGCGCCTGAACGACGAGAGCCTTGGCGCCGGCCTGGTTGAGGATGTAGGTCATTTCCGGGGCGGCGAGCCGCACGTTCATGGGCACCACCACCAGTCCGGCCTTGGCGGCGGCGAAGTACGTCTCGACGAACTCATTGCAGTTGTTGGACACGATGGCCAACCGCTCGCCACGAGCGAGCCCGAGTCCAACCAGGGCATTAGCGAGGCGATTTACCCGTTCGTTTACCTCCAGCCAGGTGAATCGCTTCTGTCCGAATACGACGCCAACCTTGCGTGGGTAGTTGCATGCGTTCAATCGTAGGATGTCGCCGACGACCACTGTCCGATCCTCCCTTTCCCAAATCGTTAGAGACGCCAGGATCCAGAAGGTACCATGAGGCGCGTGGAAAACCCATGTCGCGTTCCCGTGTGTCTTGGACGCCGAGGTCGCCTATTCACTTGTACGACGATCAGGACTTGACAGTTGCTCCTACACCGCGCATTGGACCGCTTGAGGGTTAGATTGGGTAACCCCGTGCGTGTCGTTGGGCGTCGATCTACGGTAGACGGCGAGTGCTTGAAAGGGTGCTGTCCGTGTCGGAGAGCGCCCGGTGCACGTCGCTCAGGATTTCGAGTTGTGTCGCATGAAAGGTCTGCAAGGTGCTCTGAAGCGCCGTGACGTGCTGTCTTAGCTCGTGCCCCAGGCGTCGCACACGTTTCGGACAGCTATCACCTTGGGGCTGCAGCAGCCCGTAGAAGATCAGATTCGTAAAGCTCTCCGCTATCTGCTCCGGCGAACACGGACCGCTCGGAGAGAACCAGTAGGCCACGGCGTTGTACATGCCGACAATGGCGAGCTTGGTCAACCTGACGTCGACTTCGTCGAAGTCGCCAGTGCGTACTCCTTCGTCGATGATGCTGCCAAGCAATCCCTCGTAGCGGTCGCGCAAGGCTACGACGACCTCTCTCTTCTCCGGGCTCAGCATATGCAGCTCTCGGTTCACGAGGATGGCCGCATCCTGACGCTCCATCATGCGCGTGAGATGTGCGGTCAGAGCCTGGCGTAGCTTCTCCTCCGCGGGCAGCTCACTGCCGCAAATCTGCTCCAGTCGCGCAATCAGTATGTGCATGTCGTATTGGAGAATGTCCGCAAGGATATCTTCCTTGCTGGTCACGTAGTAATAGACGCTGCCCTTTTGAATGCCCGCCTCGGCGGCGATATCGCGAATGGTGGCGAAGGCGTAGCCCTTCTGCCGAAAGACCCTCACGGCCGCATCGCGAAGCATTTCTTTCTTCCGGGGCGTGTCGTTGTCCTTGTACTGAGCCATTTCCACCTCATGACCTGATAATGGATCCCCGCCGCGGTCAGATCGACCGAAGTGGGGTTGGGCGAGCGAACTAGATGACCGGTCGCCATAGCCAGGTGACTGGCTAACAGCTCAGATTATATAGCTACAAGGCTGCCGGTCAAGCTTCACTCGGGGCCAGAGGCAAGTACTATTGGGAAGCGTCAGCTGTTCTCGCTGGAAAAGGCGCTGCGGTTTCTGCGAAAGGACTCCACGTTGGTCTCGAAGCACGTCGCTCTTGATATGGCGAAAGCTATCCGATACGTGAGCTGGCTGTAGATCGTCCCGCGGCAGTCTTACCGACTGAAGCGAGCACGGGGCGCGAAAACTAGTCAGCGGACTGAACATACTAGTCAGCCGGTTACTGAATATTACACGGACATGAAGCCGTATGTCAAGCCCCATTTTGCGATGGTCAATGCGTCGTTGACGGACACAACCGAGTGTTGACGACAGGAAACCGGTTGTGATATAGTCTGCTGTAGAAATTGGTTGGCTGACCAACCAATCCGTTCCCCAAAAGGACTAACCCCATGACAACATTGAACCGCTCCAAGATCGTTGCAGTCGCTCAGGAATTGTTCAGCCAACGCGGCTATGCCAATACCTCAATTGAAGACATCGCCAACGTCCTCAGCGTCCGTAAAGGAGCTATTCATTATCACGTCTCCCGCAAGATCGATCTGCTCGTCGAGATCGTGCGTTCGCTGCTCGTCCCCATCACCGAAGACATTATCCAACTGGCAGAGACACCGCTTGATCCGCCCACGAAGCTGCGACGCGCTATCGGGATTCATGTTGCGGGACTTCTGAGTAGTGAGACGGCCGCACGTGTGTTTTTCGAGGAGCGCCGAGAACTACCGCCGGGTGCCCAGCAGGATTTTGGGCACTTAGAGGATTCGATAAGGGATAGCTTTGAGCGGATTGTCAGCGCAGGTATTGCCGACAGGAGCTTTCGCCAGCAAGACCCAAAGCTTGCCGTCCTCCATGTCCTGGCGCTCTGTAACTGGCCGTACCGCTGGTTTCGTCCCAACGATCCGCTGACCCTTGAGGAGGTGATCGCCAGCATACAAGCGCAAGCGCTTTGGGGTCTCGTAGCCTCTGACTCCCCCGCAAGGGTATCAAACTGAAGGAGAACGGAATGTCCGACTACGAATGCGTCAAACTCGCCATCGATGGTCCCGTCGCGACTGTACAGCTTAACCGTCCCGAGAAGAAGAATGCAATGAGCCCGACCTTGCACCAGAACATGGTCGATGCGCTAACAGAAGTCGAACGGGCCGGGGATGTTAAAGTGACGGTACTAACCGGCGTCGGTGACTCCTTCTGCGGCGGAATGGATCTCGAGAAGTGCTTTCTCGAGCCCTTTAGCAATCCGGCCGAGTTCGAGCGCGTGAACGTCACTGCTTTCACCTGGTTCAAGAAGCTCAAGTACTCGCCAAGCGTCACAGTGGCGAAGGTGAACGGCTGGGCTTTCGGAGGCGGGTTTGAATTAGTCGGGCTTTGCGACATCGCGATAGCTGCCGAAGAGGCTGTCTTCGGCCTTTCCGAGATCAACTTCGGGGTCTTCCCAGGCGGCGGAGCCATGTGGGCGACAACGCATAACCTTAACCGTAAGCAAGCGCTCTACTATTCCCTCACTGGTGCTACGTTCACGGGGCGCGAGGCAGTGGCCCTCGGACTGGTCAATCAGGCTGTACCAGCCGCTGAGCTGGACGCCGCTACTCAACGCGTGGTAGACAGTCTCGTCAAGAAGAGTCGGCTTGCCCTCCGCGCCAACAAGCAAGCTTACGAAAAAAGTGTCGGGATGACCTTCGACGACTCGATTGAGTTCGAGATGGCCAAATTGGCAGAACTCTGGTACCTAACAGAGAACGAGTGGGTCCGACAAGGCCTCGCGCAGTTCGCTCGCCGTGAGTACCGCCCCGGGCTGGAAGCCTTTCAACTCGAGGGGAAAGATGGTCGCCCAACTCGCCGTGGCAAGGGTGCCCTTCCTCGTGCCAGACGGGGATCCGTTAAGCTCGAAGAGAAAGGCGAAGCCTAGTTTAGACTGACTCGCTGAGCAGCGTCTGCCGCGCGTCCTCCGCGCTGAATATGGAGCTACTTGTGAATAGGGGCGACCGCCGGGTCGCCCCAATATCGTCGTCAGCGCCAGAAGCGGACAGTACAACTGGCGGACTCGGTTGCTCAACTACTACTGAGCAACCTCTGAGCCTATCGAAAACTGCCTATTGACATCCGCACAAAACATGCTAGAATACATACCGACCGGTTGGAATATCCCGACCGGAAGGTACGTTACCCAGAGCAATCATCAGAGGAAGGGAGGTCGCGATGGGCAAGTTGGAGGGCTACGCGTGGAAGCCCATCTCGCAGGTGCTGACGGAGAATCCTCCGCCTAGCGCGGGGCTAACCGTCTCCGAGAAATTTCCCGGAGCGCTCGGCTACTGGTGTCGTTTTTTCATGGCTGTCACGGTCAGCAAGATGATCGAGGATGCGATCATCGTCCAGCACGGACCCCTGGGCTGTAATGGCGCCGCACGCACCTTCATTCTGGAACACTACAACCAGAACTTTGGTCATGGCTTCCTCCACATGCCCTCCACCAACATGACCCAGGATCAGGTCATCTTTGGTGGGGAGAAGAACCTAGAGCAAACCCTGCTCGAAGTGGATCGGGACTACCATCCGCCGCTAATTATCATTCATGACAACTGTTGCGCCGGCATCATCATGGACGACATCGATGGAGTGGTGCGACGCACTCAGCCCAAGGTTAAGGCCAAGCTGCTGTTCCTGCCCAGCCAGGGCTTCTCGACGTGCTTTGCAGACAATATGTCCATGAACATGCCCTACTTCGCCGAGATTATGGAGCCGCCCAAAGAGGTGCGCAAGGACCGCGTTAACATTCTTGGAACCTACAAAGAGGTCTTCAGCGGGTGCGGGCACATCAAGAAGGAGCACAAGCCCCACGGCGACGGCCTCTTCACCGAGTGGGAACGGCGCTATCCAACCGACGCTCACGAGTTGGCGCGCTACGTGGAGGCCCTGGGGTTGACCGTGCATCGGGTCCTGATGTCGGGGCGCTACGAGTACGTGCGCAGCGCCCCCGAGGCAGCTGTGAACGTCAACAACTGCCCAGCCTGGGGCTATCCGCTGGGACATGCCATGGAGCAGAAGTTTGGGACGCCGATGCTGAACCACGCCTTCCCCATCGGGATCGAGGCCACCAAGCGCTGGATCTATGAGCTGGCTGATTTCACCGGGCGCACGAACGAAGCCAACCGCTTTGTCCAGCAGGAGGTAGAGGATCTGCAGCCGCTCTGGGACAAGGCGAAAAAGATGGTGAAGGGAAGGGTGGCCCTGATCGAGGGCGTACGGAACGCCCTGTGCGCCACCACCAAGGCCCTGGCCATGGCACGCTATGCCGAAGAGCTGGGCATGATTCCCTACATCTTCAACCTGCAGGGCGTCTTCATCACCTCCAAGGAATACGTGGTTAACTACTTCAACAGCGATGGTGTGAACCCACAGACGCTGGATGGTCCCTACCTCTTCGGGTTCCCGGTGGACATCACCGACGTGATGGCAGAGCTGGGGCTTGGCCAGGACGACGTCGTCTATTTCCCGACGGACGTGTACGACTACGCTCGGGCGGGCAAACTCGACCCATCCGATTCGGCTCGTGTCAACACCGGCCAGCCTTTCCGACGCGCTCGGCATGCGCCACGCTATCTGGGCTTCCGGGGCACGTGGGCGATCACCCGTGACCTGGTGGAGGCCTGCGATGCAGCTGAGCGGCACAGCAAGCCAACGCTATACGGACGACTCCTGGGAGACGCCTTCGAGTTCGAGAAGAGCGCGCCCAAAGCACACTAAACCAGTGACCCATCGCCTGAAGGACGAGGAGGGGAAATGACGCTACTAGACGAAAGCGAGATCATGCCCGCGACGACCCCTTGTGCCCAGCGCGCTTACGAGGATCGCTACCAGCCCTGCCAGTTGATGGGCGCCACCACAGCGGCGACGGCCATCGCCGACTCTGTGGTCAGCTACCACGGACCGGGCGGCTGTCGCATGACCATCGAGCACCTCCGGTCGGACAACGTGCCGGACGGGATCTATACGATGGTGCTGTCTTCGGGCGTGGACCAGGGAGACGTGATCCATGGTGGGACCAACAAGCTGCGCCAGATGCTACAGGAGACTGCCGTGCAGATGGCCACGCGGCACAAGGCCAAGATTATCTGGCTAGTGACGGCCTGTGCAGCGTCGATCATCGGCGACGACATCGAGATGGCGGCGCAGCAGGCGGAAAAGAAAACGGGACTGAAAGTGATCCCAATCGACACCCCGGGTTTCGGAGGGGGCTTTACGAAAGGATTCCAAAAGGTCTATCGTGCCCTACTCGACCACTTTGTAGAAGCGCCGGGACCTGGCAGTCAATCGAACGTCCTGAACCTCATCGGACCGCATCTCATCGGATCCAAGAACTGGCCCTGGGACTATCGAGAGATGATGCGTCTTATGGAGTCGGCGGATATCCGCCCCAACTTGGTCCTCACCCACAAGACGAAAGTGGATGATGTTCGCGATCATTTCCTGGAGGCGGCCGCCAACTACGTGTTGACCCCGGAGGAGTTGCCGGACTTCGAGGAGAAGTGCGACGAGCTCGGGATCCCCAACTGGGGACAGGAGTTGGTGCTCCCCATCGGGATGGCTAATACGGAGGAGTGGTACCTGGAGATCGCCCGCCGCTTTGGGGATGAAGGCAAGGCTAAGCGGCAGCTCAAGGAAGACATGGACCTGTTGCGAAGCCGGCTCAAGTGGGACTACAACGCCAGCTGGGTGATGCACGATCTATCGGGCAAGCATGTGGCTGTCATCGGCCAGGCTGGCTACGCGGCTGCCATGGCGCGCTGCCTACTGTACGATTTCAATCTGCGGCCGGTGCTGATCGGTCTGCTGGGCGAGTCGCCGCGTGCCATAGCGGCTGGACGGAAGCTGCTCAGTGAGGTGGAGAGCCTGGCGCATCCACAGATAATGGAGAATCCGACCTTCTTCGAGTGGGGAACCGCGGTGCGGGACTCGGTAGCGGACTTCGTCGTGGGAATGAAGCAGGACAGGGTGCTGACCGAAGGAATGAAGGTGCCACATCTGCCGCTAGGCGGCTTCTACTTCTTGAACCAGTTCAACTTCATTCCATGGCCATACCTGGGCGTGCGGGGCGTGCTCGGACTGCTGACCGAGCTGTCCAAGGTGATGGAGGACGTAAAGCACGAGAAGGATTCCTGGCGGGCCCTCTCGTATATAAAGCCGCGTGGGGAGACTGCGTAGGGGCGGTCGAGCCATTCTAATGTCTGGGTGTAGATCGGCAGGAGCTGAGCCCATCGGGGCTGACCTATTCGCAAACCGCCGAAGGAACGGGGCCCGCCACTCCAGGGCGGGCTCGGGAGGAAAAAGCGGGAAAATGAGCGTGCGACAGATAGCGGTATACGGCAAGGGGGGCATCGGCAAGTCCACGACATCATCTAACCTCTCGGCTGCTCTCTCCCAACTGGGTGAGAAGGTGATGCAGGTGGGCTGCGACCCCAAGAGCGACTCGACCACCACCCTGCTGGGAGGGCGTCTGCTGACCACCATCCTGGATGCTATTCGGGTCAAGGGGATGTCCGCCCAGACCGTGAAATCGGTGCTGGCCCGCGGCTTCAACGATATCCTGTGCGCTGAGGCGGGCGGACCGCGTCCCGGGACGGGCTGCGCCGGCAAGGGCGTGGCCGTGGCGTTGGAGCTGCTGACGAAGTACGGGATTCTGGAGGAGTACGGGATCAGCTTCGCCCTGTACGACGTGCTGGGAGACGTGGTGTGTGGCGGGTTCGCCCAGCCGATGCGGCGGGGCTACGCCGCGGAGATATACCTGGTAACGAGCGGGGAGCTGATGGCGCTGTACGCGGCCAACAACATCGCCAAGGCCGTGCGGGAGATGGAGGCGGATGGGGCGGAGGTAGCCATTGGTGGGATCATCGACAACCAGCGCAACGTGAAGGGCGAAGAGGATCTCATGAAGGAGTTCTCGGAGCGGCTGAACGTGCCGATCGTGGCGCATATTCCGCGCTCGGAGCTGGTGCAGGCGGCGGAGATTCAGCGCAAGACGGTGGTGGAGACGTTCCCGGGGTCGGCGCAGTCGGAAGCCTATACCAAGCTAGCCAAGGCCATCCTGTCCAACAAGGACCGCTATCTGCCGACGCCCATGCA
>SCTZ01000124.1 GCA_004297765.1 Chloroflexota bacterium
CTGTGTGTGCCTAGGAGCAATCCGAACCTGGGTCTGGGAGTCGCTACCGCCGGAGAGTCGTGAAGAACACTTTCGGCAGATGATCGCACGCCAACCTTTGCCGCGCGCTGGCGAGCCCTCTGAGGCGGCGGAGGCGTTCCTGTACCTCATGCGCTGTGGCTACGTCACCGGTCAGGTCCTTCATGTCGACGGTGGGGGAAGCATCATTTGACTGCTCCGGTCAGGTCGGCGGCTGGTGCCACCTTATGTGAAGTGGGCTTCTCTCGTTTTGACAGATGTCCAAGTCTCATAACCTTGATTCCGACCGGAATGATATCAGTCTGCTACTACCCATTGCTCACTGGCTAAGCTACATGGGTTGTCAGGAACGTGAGTGAGAGAGGAGCGGTTTCGTCATGCAAGTTCGGACCTCTATATGCCGCAGCTGTAATGCATTCTGTCCCGTCGACGTCACGGTTGTCCAAGAGCGCGTGATTAAGGTCGCCGGCGATGGCCGGGCCCCGCTCTACCATGGCTATACGTGTCCGAAGGGTCGGGCTCTTCCTCGGCTTCACAACCATCCAGACCGGCTTCTGACAAGTCTAAAGAGGCAAGCCGACGGCTCCTTCAAGCCGATCTCCAGCGCTGATTTGATCGATGAGATCGGTGACAAGATCGGAGCGCTGCTCGAAAAGCACGGTCCGCGCTCGATCTCCACCTATCTGTCGGGTGCGGTTCTGGAGCAGCCGGCGGCATCAGCCATGATGATCTCGTTTCTCGAGGCGCTTGGCTCACCGATGTTGTTTACCGCGGCGACGATCGATCAGCCCGGTTCGTCGATTAGCTATGCGCTCCACGGCAAGTGGCTCGGCGGCCGAATTAGACCCGAGAATCGGGACGTCTACATGGTCGTCGGCGGCAACCCAATAAACTCCAAACAATATCTGCCGCAGAATCCCGGGCTTCAGATTAAGGCGATGCGCAAGAGGGGCGCCAAGGTGATCGTGATTGACCCGCGCCGCACGGAGACAGCACGGCTTGCCGACATTCATCTGCAGCCCATTCCCGGGGAAGACCCCGCCATTCTCGCCGGCCTCATTCATCTCATCATCGCCGAAGGAGGGGTGAACCGGGTATTCGTCGAAACTAATGCGCGCGGGCTTGAACAACTGACGCAGGCAGTGAGGCCCTTTACACCGCACTATGTGGCGGCGCGGGCTGGTATAGACGAGACGCAGCTGCGTACCGTCGCCAGGGTCCTAAGGGACGCCAATACGGGCGACCTGGGGCTCGGTACCGGTCCCAGCATGGCTACACGCGGCATTCTGAGCAGCTATTTGGCCTTGTGTCTGAACACACTGCGCGGCTTCTGGGCCTCGGAGGGCGACGAGGCGATGCATCCCAGTGTGCTGTTGCCTCGCCGGGAATTCAAGGCTCAGCCTTCGCCACCCCGGCCGGCTTGGGGCTTTGGCGAGAAGACCCGCATTCGCGGGTTCGAGGAAACAGCGGCGGGTATGCCGGTCGCCGCCCTTCCGGAGGAAATACTGACTCCAGGCGAAGGTCAGGTCCGCGCCTTGTTCCTGCATGGCGGAGTGTTGCTGACCTGGCCTCAGCAGAGCAAGACTATCGAGGCTCTGCGCGCTCTCGATCTACTGATCACCCACGATATAGTGCTGTCACCGACCGCGCGGATGGCCAATTATGTCATCGCGACCAAGATGCAGTTCGAGCTTCCCGCGTTCACTTTGCTGAACGAGATTGTCGGTGCCGCGGGGCACTCTGGTTATGGATATGCCGATCCCTTCGCTTTTTGCCAACCGGCGCTGGTGGAACCACCCGCTGGGTCCGATCTGCTGGAAGCCTGGCAAACGTATTACCGGGTGGCGAAAAAGCTGGGCTTGCGGCTCAAGATCACGAACTGGCGAACGGAGGCCAGGGAAAAGCCGCTGATCGACATGGAGCATGAGCCCACTACGGAACAGATCTATGATCTGATGTGCACCGGCTCGGCCATACCGCTGCAGCAGGTGAGGCAATACCCCGATGGCCATATCTTCGAGCATGCCAGGGAGAAGGTCAGGCCACGCGATCGCGATTGCGGTGATCGATTCGAGCTGGCCAATCCCGACATGATGGCCGAGCTTCGGTTGGTCGCGTCCGAGTCGATATTGGGTCGCCGCAAGACCGACGCTGAATTCCCGTTCCTGCTGATTTCGAGCCGCATGCAGAATTCGACCAACAGCTTCTTCCGCGTGCCGGGCGTCGTGAAGTGGGGTTACAACCCGGCCTTCATGAACCCGAATGACATGAAGCACCTCGGCCTTCGGTCAGGCGACGAAGTAGAGATCCGGTCGCGCCATGGCACGGTGACCGCGTTTGTCGAGGAGGATGCGGGCCTGCGCCCGGGCGTGATCGCCCAGATGCACGGATTTGGTGGAAGCCCCGGAAGCGGCTACGATCCGCGCCGTGATGGCACGAACGTGAACCAGCTGACCGCCTGGAGCGATGACTATGAGCCCCACACCGGTATGCCCCGGATGGGTGCTCTTCCCGTAGCCGTGACGGCGGCGCGGCGTTCCTCGAAAGAGCCAAACCATCGCTAGGTGGAAGAGCCGGCCGGACATGCAGCCCGTCTCGCGGAACCTTGCAATGTGACGCAGCATGGACAGTCGGTTACACATGAGCGGCCGACCAACGATGGGACAGTTCTTGATTGAGGATAGAATCACGGCGCAAGATGGGCGGGACTCGCCAAAGGTGAGGTCTGTCGCGTCGTTTCCCTGATTCTGACCTGGAGGTGGGTGCCGGTTGGCAATCCGATAAGACTTATACTATGGGCACCGCGTCCGAAAAGTCCAAGAGAGTGCTTCGGGGAGAGCCGTTGATGAACGGCGGCGCATCGCAACACTTTCACCAGTTCCGACATATCCAGCCCATCGATCAGTTCCACCACGAAGCGCGCACGTCCCGATCGGGTGGCCACTATCCACCGAGGGTGGCAGCAGAATCGCCGTGTCGCGATTGATGGTGCGAAAGTTGCTCATGAGATCCCGCAGCGACGAGGAAACTGCCGGTGCTTATCGTGTATTTTGGCTCGTGAATTCCGACAGGCTGCTTCGACCACAGACTGCCCACGGAGAAGGGGCAGCTCCGATGCCCCGTTCCCCGGCCACCCCAGAGACCTTCTTCGAGCTCTTGTGTTTTGTTGAACGTCGTTCTGGTAAATGAATATCTTGCAAGGTATCAGGGACCTTGTCAGCGAATTTCCCGGCCATTACTCTCGCGGCCGGCGCTCGCAATTCCGGCGAGCTCCACCGTAACAAAGTCGACGCCGGGACCTTCGGCCCCGATGTGGTCATCGTCACGCGGCGTTGGCCCTCAGGCGGGGCAGTACCTTCGTGCAGAAGACCTCCAGGCTCTTCCAGCCGATCTCAGGAGGCAGGCCGCCTATCTGAGGCTGAATCGTCAGCGTGTACCCCCTCTCCTCACACTTACCCGCGTAGGCGATACACTGATCGGGCGTGAGAACGTGGAACAGGCCTGATTTCCGAACGGCGTCTTCGTCTACAAGCGATTCAAACGGTGACGAAGAATTTGTCCCCTCTGCCGCCCAGCGCGCATAGGAAGATACGACGTGAGCCGCGTGTGGCAGGATTTCGGCCCAACCCTTATCCGGATCCTCCGTGACGTGAACGCAGAACGCCCGGCCGAATATGAGCTTCTGGCCGGGCTCTCGTCCCAGCTTCCTGCACTCCTCGTCATAGACAGCCATGAGTTCCACCTTCAGGGGAACGAGGCCCGCCCCGAGTCGCGCGGCGCGGACTGCAGTGGCCTTTACACCTCCGCCGAGGAACAGCGGCGGATACGGCCTCTGCAACGGCAGGGGACGAACAAAGACCGGCCGGCCGTTGGCCACGAAGCGCTCTCCGGAAAGTGCCCGGATCAGCACGTCCAGGCTTTCGTCGAGCAGGCGGCCACGGTCTGCAAGAGACACGCCGAACATGGCGAATTCCGAGGGCACGTAGCCAGCGCCCACGAGGACATCGAGGCGGCCGCCGCTCAGGAGATCGGTGACAGCGATCTGCTCCGCGATCTGGACGGGATCATGAAGCGGCAAGATCACTGCGTTCGGCATGATCCGGGCACGCTTCGTCCGTGTCGCAAGTGCTGCGCAGAAGAGCATGGGGCAGGGCATGTAGCCGTCTTCGGCGCCGTGATGTTCGCAGACCGATATTCTGTCGATACCGTGTTTGTCGGCATACGCCGCCATCTCGGGTGCTGCGGCATAGAGATCGCGTGGCGCCGCCCCGATAGAGGGCGAACGCATGTCGAACATCAGCATCGTATCGACCATGTGGGCCTCCCATTCCCATGCAGGCAACGCCTGATCATCACGCGCGTTCCTGGCTCAACGATCGCTGCAAGCCATCTTCGTCACTGGGAGGCCTTGCTGCTCTTATATGGGGCGAGAAGAGAGCGTGCTGTCTGGCCCTGCCGCAGGCGATCCTCCCGTCAGTACTTGTACGACAGTTCGAGACCATACGTACGGGGCTCACCAACGGCGGCGGCATTGTGACCGAGCGCCGCTGCCAGGGTCATGCCGCCCGTGAAATAGGCCTTGTCCAACAGGTTCTTTCCGAACAGGGCCACCGACAGGTTGCCTCCCATGATGCCCGTCCACTGGAGACGCGCATTGACCAGCGCATAGCCGGGCAATTCCGTGTCCGGCGCGACGGAATCCGCGGCGTTGGAGAAATACTGGCTCGTTTGACCGTAGACCTCGCACCTCGCGCTGAAATCTCCCTCGCCTCCCTGGGTCGGGAAGGTGGCCTGCGCGAAAAATGTGCCAGACGCCTTCGGGGTGTCTCCCACCGGCCCGTACTGGTAGGGGTTCCCGAACAGTTCGACATTGCCATCCGAGAAGCTGGCGTGGGTGTAAGCACCCGTCATGCCGATCTGCAGCCAGTCAGCCGCCAAGATTACTGCATCGAGTTCGAGCCCGTAGACCTTGGCCGACGGAACGTTGGCCGTCACCGCAATCGATGCCAGTCCGCCCGGACCGTCCGGGTCCGGGAACTCGACCCGCTGCACATCGTCGATCCACTGGTGGTAGAGGCCCAGGCTGAGGGTGGCGGGGCGTCCGAAGGCGTCGCCGCGGAACTTCAGGCCCCCCTCGATGTCCCGCGTGTGCTCGGACTCGAAAATGTTGCCGCCGTTCTGGGCTATTGCGTCGACTGGCGGCGCAGAGCCGTTGAAGCCGCCGCTGCGAAAGCTGCCGCGGGTCTTGAGGTAGGCGAACAGACTGGGAGTGGCCTGATATTCGAGGCCAAGCTCCCAGCTTGGATCCGTGAACCTGTTGTGCTGGTCAGGCGCTCCAAACGTGTATGTCGAGCGGGGCAGTTGCTTGATGCTCACCCTCTCCCACGTGTAGCGAATGCCGGCAGTGACGCGCAGGTTCTCGACCCAGGATGAGAGATCCCAGGTGCCTTGCCCATAGACGGCACTGGTCTTGTTCTCGATGCGGAAGGCATTCGTGACCACAGCCGGTGCCAGGATCGGTCGCAGGTCGAAATAGGTCTGCGGCCAGGTCGTATCGGTCTTCTCGTCCTGCAGATAGACACCGACGATATAGTCCAGGTTGCCGCCAGCCGCCTTGCCCAGGAGCTGCAATTCCTCGGAGACCGACTCTACGACGAGCTCGTTGCCGACGTCACCGGTACCGAAATTCTGCGTGAGGATGGTCACGAATGGCCCACCGAGCGACGCAGAGTCGGAGTCCGACGTCGATTTGGAAGCGCCGAGGATGTTCTTGACCTGGAGATTGCCGTTCACGTCAAAGGTGGTCGTGTTCTGTAGCAGCCGGTCAGTGCCGTCGTGATGTGCGTCGCCAGGATAATAGGTTGCAAAGGCACCGATCCGCTTCTGCTCGTCTACATACGCCCCGAGGCCCGCAGGGTAGGCATCGGGATTGGCTGCAAGATAGGCCGCCCATGCCCCGGGGAACTGGAAGACGGCGTCGAGCGCCGGGCTGAACAGCAGTCCGCTGGAGCAGGTGAGCGCGAAACCATTGTTGGTCGCGCCGCAGGGATAGACGCTATAGAGGTAGGACGCACCCGTGTTCGTGCCACCACGATCGGTGTACTGGAGGACCGTGGTGTTGCTCACCGTTTCGCTCGGGTTGATCGTGAGCGAAACGCGGCCGCTCTTGCGCTCGAGCTCCCCGAGGTACTGATCGTTCCTGAGGTTGTGAATGTAACCATCGCGTCCGATGATATCGAAGGCGACGCGCAGCAGAACTGTATCCGCGAGGGGGACGTTGAGCATGCCTTGGACGTCAAGCAGGTTCAGATTCCCGACGCGGGCCCGCAGGAGCCCCGCAGTCTCGCTCGTCGGCTTGGCCGAGGTGTAGAGCACGGCGCCGCCCGTCGTATTCCTGCCGAACAGGGTTCCCTGCGGCCCCTTCAGAACCTGGATGGACTCCATGTCGTAGAATGATTGTGCGCCGGCGACCGCCAGCGGCACCTCGTTCATGTAGGCGATGACCGCGGATGGTGAGCCACTGAAGGTGTCGGCGCTCTGCCCACGGATCGAGTAGGTGAGCGAGTTGTTGCCCTGGGTCTGGCGTATGGTGAGCCCGGGGGCCACGAGTTGCAGATCCGAATCGCTGCGGATCGATTGTTGTTCGAGCCGCTCTTCACTGAAGGCGGCTATGGTTGCCGGAACGCTTGCGAGGCTTTCACCTCGCCGGCGTGCGGTAACCATGACCTCCTTCAGGACCGCAGCATCCGTGGCGGCGGCGCCCGCTCCAGCCTCCTGCGCCAAGGCTCCGACCGGCGCCAGGAGCGCAATCGCGACTAGAGCTGGGGAAGACGCGCCAGCTGATAACAGCCAGCGACAGTTGCGGTCCCCTGAATCTTCACTCATTGCGGATTTGCCTCTTGTGTGCACGACATGTCTCCATAACGCACTGCCTTGACTGCCACCCGATGCTCATTCAGGCGTGGTCCCCATGCGCCTTGCTCTGCGTAGACCCGGTCTTGGGAGACCGACCGAGGCCCACGACAATACTCCGTAGGCAGATTGAGCTGATGTAACGTCTCGCGAGAGAATCCTGAGTGCCAGATGTTGCGGGCCGAGGGCCAGCACGAGGTCAATGACCTATTCGACCTATTCCTGTCTCGACCGATGCTTGACCGCAGGCCGCTGCACCGCCTGCCCGCCGTGAGCGGCCGCACAACATCGAAGCGTCGGCGCGCACGTCCTGGCCCTGTCGTCGCTGGATCCACCGTTGCCACGAACATCAGATCAGTCTCGCGCCCTTCTCGAACGAACCTGGATCGATAATCTGTTTGGGCAGGCGCCCGACGACCTCGGCAGTCTCGACTCACGCAGCCAGAGGCGTCGGCTCGAGTAGCCCGGAACACCACTTGGCTATATCAGCGCGTCCTCAAGGAGGTCTGCATGACGTTCCAGTGGCCAACTATCACGCGCGGCTGGCGGAGTTGTCAAGTGGTTTTAGCGCGTCGTTCACGTAGTTGAACCGACCCAATGTGAGTCCCTCGCGGCCCGGAGGCCACGTCCGGAGCGTCACAAACCTCCGCCAGTCACCACAGCTGCACTCACAGGCCGTGCTCCACAATCCGAAGAGCTGCGGCGCCTTCCCCGGATCGAGGGTCACGATCATCATCCTCCGATGATGCCCACCCCGGACCGCCTTCAGGTTCATGTGTAAATGGAAACTTGATTACCCACGTAGCTCAGCCTGTGAGCCAGGGGTGGTAGCAGACTGGCATCGCTTGATTTCACAAGGAGATAAGCGATGTCGCGGAACCAAGTTCAGTTTCAGAAGGGCATGAGTTTGGCCGGGTTTCTGGCCCGCTATGGCAGCGAGGCGCAGTGCGCGCAGGCTCTGCACGCCTGGCGCTGGCCGGAGGGCTTCGTCTGCCCCGGCTGTGGCTACGCGGGTCACTGCCGGCTCGGCCGGGGACTGCTGCAATGCCATCGCTGCCGGCGGCAAACCTCGCTGACCAGCGGCACCCTGCTGGCCGGCAGCAAGCTGCCGCTGACCACCTGGCTGCTGGCGATCTACCTGCTGACCCAGTCCAAGGATGGCATCTCGGCCCTGAACCTGTCCCGGCAGTTGGGCATCAGCTACAACAGCGCCTGGCTGCTCAAGCACAAGCTGATGCAGACGATGCTGGA
>SCTZ01000125.1 GCA_004297765.1 Chloroflexota bacterium
CCCGGTGAAGACCGAGGCCACCACACGCTTGCCGACACAGTGCTCGTCCCCCTCGACCGTGCCGATCACCATGACGTCGCCTCTGCCCCCTCCGCCGGCTTCTATGACGGGACGGAGCTTGGTCATGACGTCGTTCATGATCTCCCCGGCCAGCACCAGGTCGCTGGTGAACCGCGTATGCTTGTCGAATCCCTCGCCAATGATGGTCAAGCCGGGCTGGAGCCCATCGAGGATCATCTCCATCGGGCTGACTCCCGCCGCGATGCCCGCGTCGATGAGCTCATCGACCAGCTCTTCGTCGATGTCGACGATCGCGTCTCGTAGCCGTTCCAGAAGCTGAGCTTTGGACACGTGCGCTTCCTCCTGTTTATGTGGATCTGTGGCTAGAATCGACCCAGTCGCTTGGCAAGTTCCAGCAGCTTATCGACAACCGGCTGGGGGGTCCAGTAGTCGATAACGCCGAGTGCGCAGAAGTGCTTGGGATGAAGCTTGGCCTCTTTTAGTCGGGGTGCGAGCAATTCTTCAATCTTGGGGAAATCTCCGTCCAGTACGGCATGGTCGTCGATAGAGCAGCCGCAATACACGTCCTTTTCCCGGGAATACGCAAAAACCTGTTCGTGGGGCTGCAGAGGTCCTACCCACCATCCGCCAAAGCTACCGGGCCCGAGCGCCCCATGTTCCGCGTACAAACGCATCCATAGTTCCCATCCTGGGGAGCCAAGGGTATGCCACAGATAAGGCTGCTTCCCTTCGCCATTCGGTCCCACGGCCTTGCCAATCCTCCCGTGGCAGTCCAGGACCCATTCGTTATCTATGTTCTTCATCTTTGGTGGAAAGGCTCCCATGAAGGAACAGAGGTACATGCCATTGGGATTGAGCTCTTTCACAGCACTGCCGAATTTGATCGACCATTCGGTGGCTTTGTCCATGCACGCCTTGAACAGCTCGGGGTTCTTTTTCACGGCCACCGTGCCGGGGCCGAAGCCGAGCATGCCCATGAAAGCTGTCCCCAACGGGTCCCCGCAGAAGCAGGCTTCCAAGGGCAGCACCTTGTCTACCCCATGTTTGGTCATGATGCGCTTCAACTCTCTGACCGTCCAGAGGTACCCGGGATAGAGGCCGTCCTTTTTGGGGTCGGGCACTTCCACGCTCTCGATGTCTTCCATGGTCTTGATCGGTGGGCCACCGGCTTGCTGTGGGGTGCCGTAGTCGATCATCCTTCCGTCGGCTCCCCACAACTCCTCAGTGTAGGAAATCGCGTAGACGTTGATGATGTCGAGCTTGAGCCGGGCAGCCGCGGCCAGGTGACCCTTGATATGCAGCTTGGGACGCTTGTAGAGGTCACCCGGCTTGATGGCATCGGCAAAAGAATCGAGGGTTCGAACAGCATAGGGGACGTTGTACTTGACCTCGATGTGGAGGCGGTCCTTTTCCTTGCCTTGCCAGGTGGCCTCGTACCGCTGCAGCGGGGTCATCTCCTCTTCTTCTGCGTTCTTGAGGATCTTCTCGCAGTAGCGCTCGAGCTCTAACTCCTCCTCTTTACTCCACTCGAAATGCAGCTCATCCAGACTCTTGCCATACCAATCGGGCGCATTCTCCATCTTGCCCAGTCTCAACTGTGGTGTTGCCATGCTTATGACCTCCCTGTTTGTTGATGATGTTTGGTTGCTTGATGATTCGGGAGTATTCCTTGAAGTGCAATCAGCGACGATGCTTCAAAGCGCCAGTAAACAACGCCATGCGCTCTGATGGTTATTCACACTACAAATGGCCTCCCACGAGGGACCACATGAGCAAGTAGAAGTACTACGATCCGGCGTTTCGTCTAAGGTCGCGAAGTTATAAGCCACCTGGCATGCGTAAGATACACCCTATGCCGAAGCGAGCGACCTATCCCCCGGGGATAGGGGTTACATTGGTTTCGCGGGACGATTTCGCGTCCAGTCCGATGGACGCACCACACTTATATCAGAATATTTCCACGCTGTCAAGTGGTCGCCGCTCGAAGTAACTACTCGGATTTGAGGGGTGGAAATAGCCGATGCCCTGCTAATGGCGTCCCGACGCCACCTATTGCGCTGAGCCGAGGCCGAAATGCCGCGGACCGCTCTCGAGTCTGATCTCTTCGCGTTGAAACTATTTCAAATGAGTTATGGTCATGAATCAGTTTGGTTTTGCATGAAGGCTTGGGGACCGACGCGCGAATCCACGGCGATGTAGGGGCATCCTTCCGCGGAAGGATGCCCAGGAGGGAGACTTGGCGCCTGCCCCCAAACGAACCGATGGGGCACTAGCCCGCTGGGTTTGTGAAACGACGCACTGAACCATGTTCCATGGAACCTGCGCGAGGCAAAGGACTTCCAATGCGGAGGAGCCGCAATAATGCAACTGTGCCGGGGGGACATTGAAAGGTGGATCTACGCCATATGCTCAGGAGCGAGCAACGGCAACTTGCTCCTCAGAGTGAGCAGTGGCGGCCTGTTCCTCAGAGTGAGCGGCGGCGACTTGCTCCTCCTGAACACGCTGCCATACGCCTACAATATCTGTCATCCCCGATATCAGTATCGCTCGTTGTACTGCAGGAAGGCGCTTAAGGAAGAGGGCAGAAAGCTCTCTCACTTGTGCCTGGGCAGCCAAGAGAAGGTCTCGGCCACTCTCCGTTAGGCGGATGCGGACTACGCGCCTGTCCTCGTCATCCTGGAACCGATCGACGTAGCCATTATCCACCATCCAGTCAACCATCCGAGTAGCGGTGCTTTGAGGTATTGCCGTGGCCCGACTGAGCTCTCCCATCGTCAGGCTGCCATTTCGATGAAGGTATCCCGCGGTGGTCACAAACATCATGAAGTTCGTGGCGAGCCGCGTCTCCTGACCCGATCGAGTGCGGCGCTTCTTCAGTCCGTCCCTGATTGGCTTCAGTTGTTCGGGCAACATCCTGTCGATTATCAACCACGTTTGGAGCAACTGATTCGAGGAGATCCGTGCCACCTCGTCGATATCTGCCTGGCGTCTGGCATCATCTGGGATTCCTGGTCTACTCATGATCATCACCGAATTCATTTGTATCCTGGATATTGGCCAACATGCATGCCTGGGACACGATGCTTGTGGAGAGATCACCTGCGGCATACTGCTGGAAACTTTCTACAGTGCGCTAATCATAGCAAAAACAGACAACTAGGTCAATTCCGCGCCAGGGCTTACTTAGCAATAGTTCCACATGTGTAAATTCCGGCATGACGAACTCTAGCGAGATGTAGCCGGACGCCAGCCTCCGCCCAGTGCCAGACGTGGCGTCCCGAAGCCGTGCGCCCAAGGCATCGCGAGATCTCGCCCCCTGCAATCTGAGTTGTTCCTTCCAACCCGTAGCCGCACCCTCTTGACATGGTGGAAATATTCTGATATAAGTGGGGTGCATTCATTGGACCGGACATGAAATCGCCCCGCGAAACCAATGTAACCCCTATCCCCGGGGGATAGGTCGCTCGCTTCGGCATAGGGTGTATCTTACGCATGCCAGGTGGCTTAGAACTTCGCGACCTTAAACGCTGGATCGTAGGAATCGCGCTCGCTCATGTGCTCCTTTTTTGAGGTGCACTGCATATGGCCAGCGATCATGTATTTCCACGACGGGTTAGACGAGCCCAAGCCATAAGGACGATATCGCACAGAAGTGTCCGCCCGCGCGACCGTATTGTAGGATGCAGTCACCATACTTACGTACGGAGACAATCCAGTGTGCCACACTGCACCATCCGGGTGACCTTGGTCACGCCCGTTGGTCGGAATCCGGCGCCCGAGATATCTCCCGCCATGGGCGAGTCGGGACGAATCCCGATCGCTATCAGTTGAGCTTGCTCCATGTCCTCCTCGCCGGGTTCCGCAGGTCCGACGAGGTAAATACCAAATCACCCGACAAAATCAGGGGTGTTTAGCGTACTGAATGACGCTTTCAAATACCGAGATTTCATCACGAGGAGGGTTCTTCAATGGCTGTGGCGATTCGGAAAGCACATCACCCCTTGTACTATGACTTGGCTGGGATAGTCGGTCCCGCATCCGTATCCGACGACGACTTCACACTGGAGACCTACAGCAGGGATACCAGTCCTCTACCGCCGAACAAGCAAGGTATCGTAGTACGTCCCGTCAACACGGATCAGGTGGTCGATATCGTGAAGCTGGCGAACGTGACTAAGATCCCGATCGTGCCCAGCGGAGGTAGGGCTTCGTTCTACGGTACTCCCAAGGGGCTGCACGGTAAGGGTATTGTGGTCGACATGACCCGCATGAATAAGATGCTAAAGGTCGACGAAGCCAATCTCACAGCCACCGCTGAAGCTGGCATGACCACAGCGGAGTTCAACACCCGTCTTTGGGATATGGGATGGGACGTGCATACCGCCTATATGCCCTGGTACCCGGATACCCTTGGCGGGCAGCTAGCCGGTTTCGCGGGAGGCGGCAACGGCATGGAAATGGCGTCTGCGGGATTCAACGCTACGCATATTGCCGGAGTAAAGGTGGTTCTTCCCGATGCGTCGGTCGTCCAGACCGGAAGTGGCGCCGGAAGTAACATCCATAACACCATGGTCTACGATAGATACCCCGGAAATCCGGATCTCACGGGAATCTTCGTCGGTGATGCCGGTACATTTGGGATCAAGGTGGAAGCGACCTATCGGCTGTACAAGCTCGCCCCACATAAGGTTGCCGGCGCTCATCTTTTCGACTCGTTTGAGCAAGCCTGGGATCTGTTCAAGGAAATGAGCATCCTGGAACCGCTCCCGTACTATCATATGGTTATCATCCCGCCCACGGAGTCGACTAAAGTCCATGGGGCGACGGTTAAAGGGATTGGCGTCGACAAGTTCATCGTCATGTGGTGCGCCAAAGGGAACTCAGAGAAAGAAATGAACGCCAAGGTGGAGATCATTGATGAGGTAATGGCCAAGCACAACGGGGTGCGCGGTACGGGGCCCGCAGTTGAGGAGTGGGTGCAAGGTACCCTAACCGGCAGGCGAGTTAGGGAGATGGGTGCATTCGGCTCAATGGGTACGTGGACCTTCTTTGAGTACTTCGTGTCTCGTTCCCAGGTGCTGGACTGCCGTAACGGGACGAGAGAGTTCATATATCGTAGGCTCAAGGAGAATGGTATTACGTACCAATCACACGAGGGCTGCATCCCCTCCGGCGCTAACACCTGGATCATCACTACCATCATATTCCTCAGAGGAGAGGATAAGCGTGCACAACAGGTGGTCGGAGAGCTCTTCGCCGATGCCACGGAATTTGCGTGTTCGCACGGATGGTATCCGGACTGCCATCAGGGCTGGGGTACCAGAATGATGGCCAAGAACTGGCCCAAGCATCATTACGAATTCATGCGGAAGCTGAAGGGCGCTTTTGACCCGAACAACATCATGAATCCTGGCGTATGGGATCTGTAGATTCATCTTATCCAAATGAAAGGTGACGAGAATGGAGCTAGAAAAACACGTCAGAGGCATCTACGGCTGCACTCGGTGCGGTGTGTGTGTGCACAAGTATAACCCCTGGGGAACCAAGAAGGTGTGCCCGATACGGGAACATACCGCGGGGCTCGAGCCCTACTCATCCAGAGGAAGGAACCAAATAGCCAAGGCAGTCCTGGAGGGCACCCTGCCCTTGAGCTCGGAACTGGCAGAGGTCGCCTATAGGTGTCTGCTCTGTGGCAACTGCCGGGTAGCCTGTGGAGCGCTGGATATGGAAAATGGAGGCAAACCGCTCATCAGCCAACCTCACCAGATGAAGGCCCTCAGGGCCGACCTGTTTGCCGCCGGTGTCGAGCTTCCGGAAGCCGTCAACATGTTCTGCAACGCCATCGAGAAAGCGGCCAATGTCTTCGGAGCTCCGCCGGCGGAGAGAGCTGACTGGCTGCCAC
>SCTZ01000126.1 GCA_004297765.1 Chloroflexota bacterium
AGAAGCCGGCTGAGCACGGCACCCAGCCCCCTTCGAGGGGGCTTCGTTGGATTAGCCCGGCGGCTTCAGCCCCGGGCGGTCGCAGTATGGCGTGACGCGCCGGAGAACGCATAAACCCTAAAGTCGCACACAAACGGCGTTGACCGCGATCAGGGTGGTCTGGTATACTCGCGCGGATCTAGCCAAACGCCCGTCAGCAGCCACCTTCCTACCGCTCCCGCGGGATGCCCCACGTTCAGTGCCAGCATCTCGATCTAGCGGTCTGAGGAAGGTCTCTCGTAGAAGAGGACGGCGCAAGAGCCAGTTGATCCGGGAGACGGCTGACACCGGACGCGGGGGAGCCAATTGTCCGAACAGCAAACATGGTCAAGCGATTTCGCGACGTTGAGGCAGCTACTGCTGGACTTCGAGACCAGCGACATCGACGCGATCGACGTTCAGCACGCTGGTCTCCATCTGCGCGCCCGCAAGGGGCTCCGCCTCACCTGCGGCGCCACACCGACCGCGATAGCCACCGCGCCAACTGCAGCGCCTTCCGCCCCTACTCTCTCAGTCAGTTCTCCACTCACAGGGATGGTCTACCTGAGCCCCACTCCACAGGCCCAGTCTTACGTGAGCGTCGGGGACGTGGTCCAGGGTGGTCAGGTTGTCGCCCTGATAGAGGCGATGAAGGTCTTCAACGAGATCCGCTCCGAGCACGCCGGCCGCATCACCCGGATCCTGGTGAGAAGCGGCGACCTGGTGCAAACGGGGCAACCGCTGTTGGAGCTGGCCGAGGAGTAGCTCAACTCTCCAGACCGCCGCGGTTTCCAAAACCGCGGTGGTCTAGGTCTCAAAGAACAAGGGGGTCAACCAGCGCTGTCAGGCATGACATCTGCAGTTTCGGCGCTCCTTTCATCGAGCACCCCCAAGAACACCTCAACAAGATCCGGATCCAACTGGGTGCCTGCCACGCGGAGCAGTTCGGCCCGCGCTTCCTGAGCAGACAGCGCCCGTCGATAGGGCCGATCTGTCGTCATAGCCGAGTACGCGTCAGCTACCGCCATGATACGCCCCAACAATGGGATCTCGTCCTTCTTCAGACCCCTCGGATAGCCAGCACCATCGACGCGCTCATGATGAGAACCGACGGCTGCGATGACATCTGGCAGGTTCGGCACATCCTTGATCATAAGCTCGCCCAGGGTAACGTGCTGCCTGATAATGGCGAGCTCGATTTCGTCCAGCCGCCCCGGCTTGCGAAGAACACGATCCGGTACCCCGATCTTCCCCACATCGTGCAGGACACTGGCAACGCGAAGCGTATACTGGCTTTCCACGGGGAGTTCCAACGCCCCCGCTATCCAGGCGGCAAAGTCAGTTACGTTCTCGGAGTGTTGGCGCGTGTAATGGTCTTTGTTATCGACAGCCGTCACCAGTCCATCGAGAACTTCGAACAAACCTTCCTCCACTTTGCCAGCGGGGAGAGGCATCTGACTGACCGTGATGGTATCTCCGCCGCGCTGCTTGGACTGATACAGGTTCGCGTCGGCACAACTGATCAACTCACGAGATTGCCCCGCGTTCGTCGGATAGGTCGCTATCCCAAAACTCATCCGGATGGGTATGCCCAGACCGTCCGGCGCCTGATAGGGATGTTGGGCTAGGGCCGAGCGGAACCGCTCGGCCAACACCATCGCCCCTTCCGTATTCGTGTCGGGCAAAATCACGGTGAACTCATCGCCTCCGTAGCGGCCGAGAAGATCGGTCTCCCGAGCGTTTTCCCGAAGGAGCGCCGCGATCTGCTGAAGCACCTCGTCTCCAACCGGGTGACCGTACGTATCGTTGAACAGCTTGAATTCGTCAAGATCCATCACCACAACCGAGACCTGCCGGCCATGGCGGCGCCCACGATGGACCTCCTGCTCCAGTCGCGCGTGAATGGATCGATGGTTGAGGAGCCCGGTCACGGGATCATGATCAGCCAGATAAACAGCCTCATCGAATCGGTTGGCCAACTCCTCTTCCAGACGCTTCCGCTCAGTGATGTCCAGCATCGTCCCGACCAGCCCACCAAGACTGCCATCGGCATTCTGGAAGGTCGCCTTGTAGAAGATGACATCGTGGTCGGTCCCGTCGGCATAGTGGCTACGAGCTTCGTACATCTGGACGCCACCCCGCTTGTACAGCTCCAGGTCTGCCGCACGGTACGAGTCCGCCAGCGGCTGGGGAAAGAGATCATACACCGTCTTGCCGACGACCTGCTCCTTCGGATGGCCTAGAGTGGTCTCGTAAGCGGCATTGCAGCCCAGATATACCCCGTCCGTGTCTCGGTAGAAGATCGGCGCAGGCACGGCATCTATCAACACCTGCAGGAAACGCAGATTCTCCTCCAGCGCCTCTTCCGCCCTCTGGCGCTCGGCGACCTCACAGCGCAGCTCGCGGTTGGCCGTCCTGAGTTGTTCGGTGCGCTCGACTACACGCCGTTCAAGCTCTTCGTTGAGTTTCTGGATGCCCTGCTCAGCCTGCTTGCGCTCGGTGATGTCAAGCGTCGTCCCGACTAATCCACCCAGGCTGCCATCAGGGTTCTGGAAAGTCGCCTTGTACGATATGACCTCGCGAACGATTCCGTCGGCCCAGTGCGCTTTCACCTCTGTCGCACTCACACCACCCTGTGCAAATAGCGCCTGATCGCTTGAGCGATGAGCTTCCGCCACATCTTCGGGGAAAATATCATCTGCAGTCTTGCCGATGAACTCATCCTTCGTCCGACCCTGGGAGGTCGCAAAAGCGGCATTGCAGCCCAGGTACACTCCTTCCACACTCTTGTAGAAGACCGGGATGGGCACTGCATCGATCAGCACCTGCAAGAAGCGTAGATGCTCCTGCAAGGACTCTTCAGCCCTCTTGCGCTCCGTGATTTCAACTCGGAGCTCCTGGTTGGCTCTGACCAGCGCCGCAGTGCGATGCTCAACTCGCCGTTCCAGCTCGTCGTGCGCCTCCCGTAACGTCTCCTCGGCCCGTTTGCGCTGCATGTGCGCCACCAGGGCTTCGGATGCCGTGCGCAGAAGTCGGATGTCCTCCTCGGACCACTCGCGCGTGCCAAGCATATCTTCGAACCCGAGGAACCCCAGAAGCTCGCCGGCAGACGACAGGGGAACAGCCAATCCGGACCTAACTCCCAGTGCTTCGAAAATGGCTCGTTCCGAGGCCGCCTCCTCAGGCAACCCAGCCACGTCGTCGACGACGATGGTCTCGTTGCGCAACAGCCCAGTCATCCACCATGAGAACTGCTCCGTGGCGAGATCCTGGAGACCACCCATTTGTGGCTCAACCCCAGGAGCGCACCACTCATGACTATTGTCCATTCTCCGCAGATCGTCCCTGAAGCGGAAGACATACGCGCGATCCGCTCCAACCGCCTGTCCTAAATTTTCCAGGATCTGGACAACATCCACTCCTTCTCCACCGGCCAGGATACCGGATACCCGCGCCACAGCCTCTTCCACGGCCAGACGATGCTCCAGTGCAGCCGCGGTCCGCTTTCGCTCAGTGACGTCATGAAAAAGGGCAATATAGCACTGGGGATTCCCTTCAGCATCCCTGATAAGCGAGCCGCTTATCTCGACAGGTAGACGGGTGCCATCCTTCCTGATCAGATCAAGCTCACCCCCCATGATGCGTCCATCTTGCCGGGTGATATCCTGCCCTGTCGCCGCACGTTCATGATCCTCCGAGACGACCAAGTGAAATCCATTGCGCCCAACCAGTTCCTCCGCGGCGTCGAAGCCGAGCAATTCAGCGGCCTGATGGTTACATAGAAGGATAGTGGATTCCATGTCCAGAAGAACGAGAGCGTCCGGAGTAGTTTCGACCAGAGTGCGGTATCGCTCCTCGCTCTCCCTCAGCGCTTGCTCGGTCCGTTTGCGTTCGGTGATGTCGATCCCACACCCGAGGACAACCTCCGACTTTCCATCCGGCGGGATGTAATGGGTGAAGTTCCAGATCAACGTCTTCACCGAGCCATCCTTCGCGGTGAGAGCCACCTCACGATCGATGACGTCGTTGGACTGCAATTGTTCTGAGAACTTGTCGACCTGGGAACGCTGCTTCTCCGGACACACAACGTCCCACCAGATCCTTCCTACTAGCTCTTCGGGCTGGTAGCCGGTGATCTTGATCATGGAGTCGTTCACGAACAGGGTGGTGCCGTCTGGAGCCAACTCACAGACAGGGGCCGGGATGTAGGAGAGAAACTTCTGATACTCGAGGCACTTCTCCACCATGCGCATACTGCCCGAATCGGAACCAGCACAGTTGCCCACTGGGGCCACGATAGCTGTGTCTGCCTGGGGCGTTGGGAAAGACCGCTGGATGAACCGGGAGGATCGGCCGTCCCCGTGAGCCGTGTCGCTCGTGCACGGGTCGGATTCCGTCGCCATAGACTGACTTCGCCCGCTTTCGTCCCGTCTGTCCTGCGCTGTACCCATCGAGAAACGCTCCTAATAGACCCGCCGCCGTAACGCTACTTGGCAGAATATGTATCTCATGGCGGTCCGGCACACTATTATTAGCATACAACCGCCCTATCTTACAATAGGCGCATCGCGTGACGGGAGGACTTTCCGGTCTAGCCCAATAGTCCGCTATCTCTCTTGGTTGCACCGAAGCAGCCGCCGATACTCCCTCTGTGCCTCCAATTGGCTATCCCAGGCCGCCCGAATTGGCTACCAGACGTACCCACTGCACAACCGATAGTATGTAGCAGAACCTGTTCTTCTCAGCCGCCTGATACGGCTAGGACGAAGTTGATGGTGCCTCGAAAGGAAACCTCACCTTATGCCCGACCAGGTCGCCCGACAAAGTGCAACGCCTGTGAATGGCCGCGGACTACTCCACCCAGTTTCACCATGTGTTCAGCAGCCCCTGGAGCGAATTGCCGCCATCCTACCGGCATCCACACTAGCCACGCCCGGCATGTCCCGTCTGAAAGCCGCCTTGATGCCGCCGAAAGACCTCCTAGCCCGAGTTGGGTGGCTGTTCCTGCTCGTGGCTCTGTTCACCTTTGTCCTCACCAGCATGTTGATGTCCGGCTCGGCGGCATTCTACCCTCCATCGGGCTTCGCGGTGACGGCCACCATGGTGCTCCTGCTCTCCACCGCAATATGGCGGCACGCGCGGGCGGAGGCTCGCAAGAGGGAGCTTACCATACGCCAGAGCGAAAGACGTTTCCGTTCCCTGATCCAGAATTCGTCAGACGTCATCGCGGTGATGGGGCTCGACACGACCGTCCACTACCAAACACCCTCCGTGGAGCGCATGCTGCACGTTCCGGCCGCCGAGATTACCGGGGCCAGGCTGATCGACTTCGTCCACCCCGACGACGTGCCACGAGTGCGAACGATCATCCAGGAGGCATCCCTCCAACCCGGGGTGGCTGCACCGGCGGAATGGCGCCTGCGCCAATCTGATGGACCCTCCCTCCACGTTGAGGCTATCGTTAGCAACTTGCTCGACGATCCTGACGTCGGGGGCCTCGTAATTAACATACGCGACATCAGCGAGCGCAAGGCCCTGGAGCGCCAGATGACCTACCAGGCGCTTCATGATCCCTTGACCGGCCTGGCGAACCGAGCACTCCTCGTCGATCGTGTCGAGCGCGCTCTCGCCAACAGGAACCCACGGAACAAGATCGTGGCCGTGCTGTTCATGGACCTGGACAATTTCAAGACTGTCAATGACAGTCTGGGCCATGCCGCGGGGGATCAACTGCTCGTGAAGGTATCCGAGCGACTCAAAGCATCCTTGCGGGCCGACGACATTGCCGCTCGCCTGAGCGGCGACGAGTTCGCCATTCTGTTGGACGAAACGCCCCAGGCGGACGACGTCGTCAACGTCGCACAACGCCTCATCGAGGCGCTGCAAGAGCCCTTTAGCGTGCACGACAAGGAAGTGTTCGTCGGCGCAAGCATAGGTATCGCTTTCAGCCGGGAGGAAGAGGAGCGTGCCGAGGAACTCCTGAGCAATGCCGATATCGCCATGTATACGGCCAAGAGCGATGGGAAGGGACGCTACGCCGTTTTCCAGCCCAGCATGCACGCAGCCATCTTGAGACGTCTGGAGATCGAAGCCGATCTACGCCGAGCGGTCCAAGGTCACCAGTTCGTCGTCCATTATCAACCCATCGTTGACCTGTCCGCCGGAGGCAAGATCATCGGCGCAGAGGCGCTCGTCCGCTGGATGCATCCACAGCGCGGACTGGTGCCACCCCTCGACTTCATTCCTCTGGCGGAGGAGACAGGTCTGATCGCAGCAATCGACCAGTGGGTACTCGAACAAGCATGCCGGGAGGCTCAGAAGTGGCATGCACAGTTCCCCGATCAGCCGCCTCTGACCATTACCGTCAATGTTTCCCCTTGTTTGTTGCGACGGTCTCGGGTGGTAGCCGAGGTGGCCGGCGTGCTGCAGGCGACCGGACTGGATCCGCGGCATTTGTGCCTGGAAATCACCGAGAGCGCCATCATTCAGGACATGGAAGCGACGATCGAGAAACTACACGGCTTGAAGGCGTTGGGGGTGCAACTGGCCATCGACGACTTCGGCACCGGCTACTCCTCTCTGAGCTACCTGCGGCGATTCCCAGTAGACATCATCAAGATCGATCGATCTTTCGTCACCGGCGTGGGCGAGCAGATTCAAGATCTGGATCTGACCGCCGCGATCGTCGCTCTAGGTCAGACGTTGCGCCTGCGCACCGTGGCCGAGGGCATCGAACGCTGTGAGCAACTTGACCAATTGCAGAAGCTCGGGTGCGAGCTAGGTCAAGGCTATTACTTCGCGCGACCACTGGATAGCGACGGAATGTCCATGCTGCTCTGCTGCGCTAGCATCGACGGGGGCAGGCTGGCGTAGGGGGCTAGGGACCGGGGGCTGGGGCTTGGCGACACAGGACCGTCGTGGCGTTCCATCCTACAGCAGTTGGCGCAAACATGACATTGGCAACACTCCAACAATCCCATGTAGCCTGCTAAACGCTAGCGCGATCGGCTCTAGCTCTCAGCACTTGGACTCTTCGCCGCAGCCAGAGAGCCAGGACAACGAGGACAGTCAGAACCACGGCCGCGAGAATCAGCATGAAGGGATGAGACCACAAGTGCTCCGCGATACGCCCCGTCTGCCGACCCAGACCAAGCCCCAGGACCATGAAGAAGAGGACGTAGACCGAAGACCCAACAGCCACATATGGCAGAAAAACGCGGTAGGGTACTTTCAAGACGCCCGCCACAAAGGACGTGGCGATACGCAGACCGGGAATGAGTCGTCCAAGTGCAATCGTGGGAGCGCCTCTGCGGACAAACCAACGCTCCGCCATGGACAGGCGCCGCTCGTCCAGATGAATGTAGCGCCCATAGCGAACGAGCAACGGCCGGCCGCCCCTGCGCCCTAGCCACCACAGGAACGTCGCTCCGATGAGCGTACCCGCCTCCATGACAAGGAAGGTCGGCACGAAGCTGAGATGTCCCACGGCCACGCGGTAGCCGGCGAACATCATCGTCCCGTCTCCCGGCACCGGCAACGGCAAGCCGCTCTCCTCCAGCAAAATCACGATGAAGAGCGCTAGATACGTGTGTTGCACGATCAGGCGGAGGATGGCATCAGCGAAAGGAAAGAACGCGATCAGTACTGTCATAGAATGCTAGTATAGGGGGTCCGGGAGGCTTTTTCCACGGGCGCCAGCCGCTAGAGCTATGGCTCTGCCGACCGTCTTGTAGCGCCTTGTAGCGCTAGTCACCACCACGCTTCGCGTCCAACTCTACGCCTGACCTGCCATCAGCAGAGCCCGCTCGACAAGGGCCCGGGTCAGGGGAATCTTATACGCGTTCCGCGACATCGGCTCGGCCTCGCTCACGGACTGCTGGGCGGCCTGCCGGGCCACATCGGGCGCTAAGCGACGACCTTCGACCTGAGACTCAGCCGCCCGGGCTCGCCATGGCACAGGAGCCACACCGCCCAACACGATCCGCACACCATGCGCAACGCCTCGCCGCAGAGAAACCTGCACGGCCACGCTGGCAAGTGCAAATGACCAGGCCCTTCTCTCCATCGCCTTGAGGTAAACGCCGCGGGAACCATGGGCCGGACGCTGGACTTCGAGCCGCGCGATAATCTGCCCGGCTTGCAGCACGTTTTCCGACCGCTGCGACGTGCGCGGACCTACGAAGAACTCCTCGAGTGGAATCGCCGTCTGTCTCGCTCGATCCGCCAGCACCACCGTAGCGTCCAGCGCCAGCAAGGCCGGGGCCAGGTCCGAGGGATGCACGATGTGGCAGGGACCACCCCCCAGTATCGCCATGCCGACGTTCTCTCCATCGACGGCATAACACGTGTCGCCGCCCTTGCGCAAACAGATGAACGATCCTCGGAAGTACCAGCACCGGGGCCGCTGACACAGATTGCCCCCAACCGTTCCCATGTTGCGCAACTGCGGAGAGGCCGCCGAGAGCGCGGCCTGCCGCAGGATGTCATAGTGGCTAACCACCTTAGGCGCGCGGATTAGCTCGGACAGCGTAACCAGCGCCCCGAGCCGCAAGCCCAACTCGGGCGACTCCTCCAGCGTACGCAGCTCGGCCACCGGTTTGAGATCCACCAGCCGTGACGGCCGCTCTAGCCCCTGAGAGATCGTATTGAGCAAATCCGTCCCGCCTGCGATAGGGCGCGCCGCGCCAGAGGAATCCAGGAGGAATAACGCCTCATCGAGCGTATGCGCTGTTGTGTGCTCGAACCTTGCCATTGTCGCTACCTTCTACTCGGCAGATAGCCGAAGCACCTCCGCCCTCGTTATCGGCAGCCGTGACGGCGATACCCCGATGACGTTGTAGATGGCATTGGCGATGGCGGGCGCAGTCGGGATGATGGGAGGCTCGCCGAGACCTTTCGCTCCGATGGAGTTTGCCTCCGGATCGACGATGCCCTGCAACTGGACGTGAATCTCCGGCACGTCCAGGGCCGTGGGGATCTTGTACCCCTCCAAGTCGGCGTTCAACACAAGACCAAAGCGCCCATCGACGATCTGCTCCTCCAGCAGCCCGTAGCCAAGTCCTTGGATCAGCCCACCCTGCACCTGGCTGCGCGCGGTAAGCGGGTTGATGACCAGGCCACAGTCGTGCACCGCCACGAGCTGGAGGACCTCCGCAGCGCCGGTGGAGAGATCTACCTCCACCTCGGCGAACTGAGCCCCGAACGTGCGCACCTTGACCTGGGACGGGTTTGGACCCCGAGCCCCCAGACCGATGACGGTAAAGTCCCCGAGCTCGCCGGTCACACGCTTGACTGGCACCGGCTCCCACTGGCCTGACCGAGAACGAATCTGACCGTCTCCCAGCACCACATCATCGGCGCTCACCTGGAGCAGCTCGCTGGCCAGTTGTGCGAGCTGCTGCCGTGCATTACGGGCCGCCACTCGCACTGCCGGTCCCATGGAGGCGATGGTCATGCTGCCGGCGCTCACTGGAGCGAAGGGAGCACTCTGGGTGTCCCCCAGCGAGATGGCCACGTCCGCCAGGCGAAATCCCAGCTCCTCGGCCGCGATCTGGCATAACGCGGTGCGAGTGCCCGTCCCTATGTCCTGCGTGCCGGTCAGCAGTTGGGCCGTGCCGTCCCGACTCACCTTGACGATGGTGTAGGCCGGCGGACCGCCACCCCCACCCCAGATCTGGCTGGCCATGCCAATACCTCTACGACGGCCGCTCGCCGCACGACCGCCCGCCACCGCACGTCGATGCCAGCCGATGGCCTCCGCTCCCCGCCGATAGGCCCGATCCAGGGTCTTGAGAGAGTACCGTTTACCCGTCTGGGGATCCATCGTCGCGTAGTTCTTCAACCGCAGCTCAAGTGGGTCCATGTCCAGCACGGTCGCCAGACGATCCAGCATACTCTCCAACGCAAACGTTCCCTCCGTGTAGCCGGGTCCACGGAAGGCCGCGCTAGGTCCGGTATTGGTGTACACAGCATACAGGACCGCGCGAACATTCGGACAACGGTACAGTTCCCGCACTGGTCCACCCAGCGCCATTGGACCGGTACCGTAGGCCCCGATGTCCGACCAGGCCTCCAGCGATATAGCGACAAGAGTGCCGTCCTTCTTCGCTCCCAGTCGGAGCGCTTGGCGTGTCGCGCTTCGGCATCCACCGGCCAGACTCTCCGCGGACCTACCCAGCATGAGCTTTACCGGTCGTCCGATAGAACGGGAGAGGAGCGCCGCGATCACGGCCTGCTTGGACACGCTCTGCTTGGATCCAAAGCCGCCACCGAAGTAGCGGCCGACGATCCGAATGCGGTGCAAAGGCAATCCCAGAGCCGCGGCGACCTCGTCGCGCACACTGAAAACGGACTGGGTAGAATCCCAGATGGTGAGCAGATCATCTTGCCACCAGGCCACCGAGCCATGGCTTTCCCAGGGGTTCTGAACAGCCCGTTGTGTCTCGAAGACCCCCTCCATGACCACGTGCGCGGTCCTCCACGTACCGTCAACATCACCCCGCTCATAGACAGAGCCCGGGGCATCGGCGATCACGTTCCCCCCTGGACGGATGGCCGGCGCATCCGTGAGTAGCGCCTGCTCCAGATTGGAGACGAAAGGCAGCTCGGCGTAGCTGGCCTGGATCAACCCGGCAGCTCTCGCGGCCGTCTCCTCGTCCACGGCCGCCACTGCAGCCACCTCGTCTCCCTGGTAGCGCAACGTGGTGTCGAAGAGAAAGGAGTCGTTGTGCCATGGAATACGCGGCGCGTTCACGTGAGAGAGCACGCCAAATACGCCTGCCGCTTTCTCGGCCCGGGCGGTCTCTAGACGGGTCAGCCGCGCGTGCGGATGAGGACAACGCAGGATGCGAGCGTACAGCATGCCCGGAAGCTCAATGTCGGCTGTGTACTGCGCCTTGCCGGTCACCTTCTCCCGTCCGTCCACTCGCGGCGTGGCTCGTCCCACGATTGACAGGGCCGCGGCATCGGTCCAGGGTTCCAGCAATTCCTCTTCGACCACGGCAACCTGTTCGTGCTGCTGTCCCTCGAACTCGACCTGAGTGCGCACGATCTTCGGCATTAGGACCCCCCGGCGTGGGGGTTAGGGATTGGGGGCTGGGAGCTGGTGGGACGATCCACAACCCCCAGCCCACAGTCCCCAGCCCCTACGGAAAGCACGGCCTCGAAAATCTGTGGATACGCCCCACAGCGACAGAGGTTTCCGGAAAGCCCGAGCTTGACCCGCTCCAGCGATGGACGCGGAAACTCGGCCAATAGGGCCTTGGCCGCCATGATCTGACCCGGTGTGCAGAACCCGCACTGCAGCCCATCGTGTTGCACAAAGGCGTCCTGGAGTGAGTCCAGCTCTCCATCATGCTCCAAGCCTTCGATGGTCGTGATCTGATTTCCCTCGCACTCGACGGCCAGCACCAGGCAAGAGTAGACCGCGATGCCGTCGAGCAAGACAGTACATGCGCCACATTCGCCGCGCGCGCAGACCTTCTTGGTGCCCGTCAGTCCCAGATCAACCCGCAGCACATCGAGCAAACGCCGATGAGGCTCCAAGAACAACCTGTGGGAATGCCCGTTGACGATCAGTTCCACCGTCATATGTCCGGGGACATCGATCTCGTCAGAGGATTGGGGCTGCTCCGAGTTAGGCTGCATGCTCCCGTTTCCCTCCTAGGTGGTTCATTCACCAAGTCCTTTGCGCTGTCGTAGTGGCAGACCGCCGTGTCTGCCAGGGGGGGCGGGGAGCGCGCCCTACCCCACCCCCGGCGGACACGGCGGTCCGCCACTACGGATGTCGATTAGACTTGGCGGATGCACCACTATGCACGCGTTGGCACGAAACTTGCGTTCAACAAGCGACAGACCCGACCAAATAGACGGCTACCTGATTCTAGGCCTCGCGGCTTATGCAGGGTCGGGAGAAGAGGAACGACGGCATGCCGCGGTTGCGAGGGTCGACTCGCTCTTCCATTCGCGAAGGAGTTGGAGAAGATGCCCACATCTTCCAAGCCCGCAACAATACTGGTCATCGAGGACTACGCCCCCATTCGCAGCCTGATCGAGGCCGTGCTCCAGGCCGAGGGCTATGAGGTTCTCTGCGCGGAGGACGGCAAGATCGGCTGCACGCTGGCAAAGCAGCACCACCCGGATGTGATCACCCTGGACATCGCCATGCCCGAGTTGGACGGGATGGGGGTGCTGCGCTGCCTCAAAGCGGATGACGCGACAAAGGGCATTCCGGTCGTCATCGTCTCGGCCTTCAGCGAGCAACTGGGGCAGGATGAGGCCAGAAAAGCCGCGGCCGTCCTTCCCAAACCGTTTACGATAAGCGATCTGACCAGCACCCTCGCTACAATTCTACCAGGCAATTGTCCAGCATCTATGCCCCCGTACCCAGGCAACTTCGCGGCGCCCGGCTACTAAACTCCTGTTGTATTATAGCATGTACCCGCTCGGGCGATCGGGTGGGGAAAGAGCAGATGGAGGGTGACGATCTCACCCGGGGCGACATCCAGCACTGCCGTCTCACCCGTGATCGGGATCGTCTCCAGCCTCCGCTCCGCCAGGTCACAGCGGCTAAGGACCGTGCACGGGGGGCGAACCGACAACCTAGCGGTCAAAGGTTCGAGTAGCGGATTGTAGAACCTGACGATAAGCCCACCACCGTCCTCCGCCACCTTCGCGGCGGTCAACTCCAGCGGCTCGGGTTCCAGGCTGAGAAAGCTTTCTCTTCCCGTGAGTGCATTCTCCTGACCAGGGAGGGTTAACCTGGCCCTCATTGGGTACAGATGGCTCTGCGCTTCGCGAACAACAGAGCGCCAGTCTCCCAGGTGGGGGACAATGGCATAGTTGAAGACGTGTCGTCCGAGACACTGCGCACCCGGGGTAGGGAAGCCCGGTCCGGCGTGGCCGAGGCGCACCGGCAGATCATCCCTTGACAGCCACCCCACAGAGCGCAACAAGGTCAAGGCGATCTCATCGCCCTCAGGGGACGGTATCACCTCGTACTCGGGAAGCCCTCTGCTCGTCACAAGCAAGCCACGTCCGCCCGTCGCGACGTCCACGAAGCCACTCTGCGGCCTGGTCCCCAGCGGCAGTTCTATCCAGGACTCATCAGCCACCGGCAAGTCGTGCGCGCGCTCCAGTACAGCGAAGTGTCCCCCTACAAACGCTCGCCCAGCGTGACAGCCCGTCGGGAAGTGGACGCGCATACGATGATCGCGAGCGTGGTTGGTCAGCTCCACGCGTACCTCCAGACGCCGCGCGTTGGCCGCGAGGCTCACGGTGGTGCTGATGGGGCACTCGACCAGCGCATCTAAGCGTGACGCGCGATCATCGGCAAGCTCAGCGGGTATACCCCACATCGCGTCGATCCGCATCGAAGCGCGGACCGGGCCAGACTCTATGACGCGAACGATCGGGCGCGCGACAGGACAGCAGATCAGACGGTCCTGAGATGGAGGCGAGTAGTTGTACTCATCGCCCGCGTCACCAACGTCCACAAAGCGGTTCAGCCCCCGATAGATCTCGCCGGTAGTGCGATCCACCAGAGTGAGGCTGCCATCCTCCCGGTCGACCTCCACGCGCACCAGAGAGTTCTCCAGCCCGGTTTCGAAGGTCCGGACCTGATCGTTCCAAGCGACTGGTCGTCTCAGGACAGGCGTCGCCATCAGCCGGTAGCTGGCGTATCCGCAGGCGGGCACCGATGGCGCGACCAAGCACACCTGGACCTGCCTTCGCACGATGCGCAACTGGATAAGCCGCGTGTCCGGGTCGGCGGCGATGCGGGCCAACCGCGAAAGGGTATCGCCAAGTCGTATCTCGTTCCCGGACTGTCCGTGGCCAAGCTCCGCCACCACGCGGTAGCTGCGGAGCTGCGGTCCGGGCTCGATCGACACGGCCGACAGATGCCCCCCCGTCATCCCATCTCCGAAGAGCCCGCAGCCCCAGTCTCCCAACCGAGCCATGGCTTGAGCATCCCAGGTCTGCGCATCCCCCCCAGCAGCGGCCTCCAGCAGCGACAAGACGTCTTGTCGCGGCATGTCCAGATCATAGGATTGGGTGCGCTCCGGACCGACGACCTGGGTCGGAATGTTCTCCCCGGCCTGATCCAGCAGCCCTCCCGCCAACTCCGGCGGCACGTCCAGCACGACGGCGTCCGACCTCGGCCAGGCCAGCGGGTTGAAGACCACCACGCCGGGGCAAAGCGGCGTCCCCTCAGGAAGGCTACCGATCGCCACTCGGCGTGCAAGAGCGCCGAGAGCTTTATCGATGATGCGCTCGCATAGCTGCTCGATCTGATCGAAGCGCGGCGCCATCTCGTCGTGGACCTGATCAACGCTGCACCCGCAGATCGAATCGTGGGCGTGGTTCACGAGCAGCAGGCGCCAGGCATGGCGCAAGATCTCCCGCTGATCCGGCTCGCCGAGCAGCAGGTGGGCCCAGGCTGCGAACGGCTCGGCCCATTTCTCCAGCAGCGCCTCGCAGACCGCGTTGCGCTGCTTGATCCACATCCGAGCGGAGAGCACCCCCGGCAGTAGCGGAGACCTCTCCCCGGAACGCAGCTCGCCTCGCACGACAGGCCAGCTTGTCCCATCCTGCTCAGATAAGCGCTGCATTACAATCGGCAGACTGGCGTGCTCCACGGCCAGATCCGGACAACACGTCGCCGCCGCGCGGATGATCTCAGGAAGCTCGCTTTGCGGAAAGCCGTGATCGCGGCCGTTCATGAGGACAATATAAGGCGTAGACGCCAGCGGCTCCAGCCCCGCACGGATGCGCGTCAGCCGTCGTTTGAGTAGGTCGGAATCGCGCGGCAAGTCGGCAGCGTTGGAGTAGCTGTCCGCCAGATGCAGAGCCAGAATCGAGCGCCCGTCCAGGCCTTCCCACCAGAACTCCGAGCTGCGCAGATCCCGCCCCAGACCACGCCAGATAGCGGCCGAGGTGATGCCAAAGCCGCGCAGAATCTGAGGCATCTGCGCGACATGGCCAAAAGGGTCCGGAATGTAGCCGACCGGCATCGGCTGGCCGAAGGACGACGCCACGCGCCGCCCCTCCAGGAGATTACGAACGAGCGACTCACCGCTCACCAGGAACTCGTCGGGCAGGACGTACCAGGGTCCAACCAGCAGACGTCCAGCACGGATCCACCCACTCAGCTCGTCCCGACGCTCCGGGCGCACCTCCAGGTAGTCTTCCAGCACCACCGTCTGTCCGTCGAGCATGAAGTATTTGTACTGCTCGTCACGAGACAGGAGATCGAGCAGGTAGTCGACCAACTCTACGAGAGAGAACCGGAACTCCTGAAACGGTCGGTACCACTCCCGATCCCAATGCGTATGAGAAACGATCAGTAGGTTCACATAGTTATTCTAGCACGGCTTGCGTCTGCGGATCGAAGAGATGAATCTGCTCCACACCAACGACCATCTCCACATCCTCTCCCGAGCGGACAGTCGGATCGTAGTGCGTGCGCGCCACGAAGCCGTGCTCGCCCGTCATCAGGTACACGATGGCCTCGCTGCCCAGGGTCTCCACCACGTCCACCTTGGCGCGAATGACATTGCCGCGCGTATCCTGCCCACGCTGTCGATGAACCATGTGCTCCGGTCGGATGCCGAGCACTACCTCGCGTCCAACGTGCGCTGACAAGTGGCGTGAAGAGGTCTGCGGCAGCGCCAGTTGGAAGGTAGCGCTTTCTACCTGCAAGTTGCCAGGCTGACCGTTCAGCCGAGCCGGGAAGAAATTCATGGCGGGGCTGCCAATGAACTCGGCCACGAACATGTTGGCCGGCTTCTGATAGATCTGCTGCGGAGAGTCAACCTGCTGGAGAAGGCCGTCCTTGATCACCGCAATGCGGCTGCCCATGGTCATGGCTTCGACCTGGTCATGGGTCACGTAGATGACGGTGGTGCGCAGGCGCTGGTGCAGCTTGATCAGCTCGGCCCGCATCTGCACGCGCAGCTTGGCGTCCAGGTTCGAGAGCGGCTCATCCATAAGGAAGACCTTGGGCTCGCGCACGATGGCGCGTCCGAGGGCCACGCGCTGTCGCTGTCCGCCAGACATCTCCTTCGGCTTACGCCGCAGTAGCGCTTCCAGCCCCAGGATCGAGGCGGCCTGCTGCACGCGCTCCGCCACCACGGCCTTAGGCACGCCCCGCAGGCGCAATCCAAAAGCCAGATTGTCGTACACGCTCATATGCGGGTACAGAGCGTAGTTCTGGAACACCATGGCAATGTCGCGATCCTTCGGCGCCATATCGTTTACCCGCCGGCCACCGATGATAATGTTGCCGGAGGTAATCTCCTCCAGACCCGCGATCATGCGCAGCAGGGTGCTCTTGCCACACCCCGACGGTCCTACCAGGACCAGAAACTCTTGATCCTTGATCTCCAGGTCCACCTGGTTGACGGCCGCCACTGGACCGAACATCTTGGTCACCTGCTGCAAGATCACTTCCGCCATCTTTTACGCCCCTCCTAACCGTAGTTTGTCATTCTGACTCGCCTAAGGCGAGGAAGAATCCGCGCCTTTACGACTCTTGCGCGGCAGGGAGTACGGATTCTTCGACGCCTGCCCTGAGCCGAGCCGAAGGGTGCGCGCCTCAGAATGACAAAGTACCACTAAACAAGCGCAGGATATCGATGCTCCGTGGCTGCATATCGGTCGGATCGGACCGATCGGTCCGATCCGACCGACAAGCAACGCTTCGCCGGTCACGCACCTGCGTCACACCGAAGTCTAACGGCCTCAATGGTTATTGTCAAGTATAGCGCCCCAGTGCGGCAGCACCTGCTTGCTACGTCTTGACAAACGCCAACCCCAATGGTATTATGTCAACATCACTTCGGCAGGTTATGGTAAGATAGCGCGCTTGACCCGGGACGACGCCGCAGACACCATGGCAGGACGACGCATCCACAACGAGGAGGAAAAGTGAGGTTGAACAAGGGCACCGTTCGGTTGGTGAGTATAGTGGTTGCCCTGGCAGCTGTTGGCTCGTTGCTCCTATCCGCTTGTTCGAGCGGACAGGGAGGCAGCTCGGCCTCCAGTGGCACCGTAACGATCGAGTACTGGGACTGGTGGGTCACCCAGGGGCCCACGATCGACAACGAGATCAAGCTCTTCCAGGAGAAGTATCCCAACATCCGCATCAAGAAGACGACGCAGGTTACCGACAAGTACCCTGAGCTGCTTCAATTGGCATTCAAGGGCGGCAACTCGCCGGACGTCTTCCTCATTCCGGACACGCCACAATTGAATGAACAGGTCCAGCAGGGATGGCTCATGCCGCTCAATAAGTGGGCCAGCAAGGAATGGCAGTCGACGTTCCCGGCGACGGCCTTCGCTGAAGGCTCCAACGTCCTCAACGGCAAGATCTACACCGTCCCGTACGATGGACCGGGTCCGTGGCTCCAGTTGTACGTGAACACCAAGCTCTTCAAAGAGGCAGGTCTTGTCGACGCCAACGGCGAGGTCAAGCTGCCCAAGACCTGGGACGAGGTTCGCGCCGACGCGAAGGCGATTTCTCGGCAGGGAAACGGCAAATACTACGGCTTCGGCTTCGGCAACAAGCAGAAGTTCGCCCTGCCATGGCAGATGATGATGGCCCAGAACGCCGGCGCGGCCGACGCGCAGACCGGCTTCGATGCCCGCGTGGGTCAGTACGCCTGGGCCAGCAACCCGGTCTATGGCAACTGGATCAAGTTCTTCCTGGGTATGAAGGAAGACGGCAGTATCATCCCGAACGCCATGTCCATGGACGACGAGATGGCTCGCGCGTCCTTCGCTGACGGCAAGTTCGCTATGTTGGTGGGCGGCAGCTGGAACATGACGGGCTGGAAGAAGACCAACCCGAACTTCCAGGACTACGCGGTCGCACAGATGCCTTACGACGGTCAGGAGCAGGCCAGCTACTTCTACACCAGCCCCGGCGGCAAGGGATGGGCGATCTCGTCCCAGACCAAGCACCCCGAGGAGACCTGGCTGTGGTTCCAGTGGCTCAACTCGAAGGACGCCGCGGTGCGCTGGGTGCAGGCTGGCCAAGGCCTGCGCGTTCAGCCCGAGGCTAACCAACTCGAGTACGCGCCCACGCAGCAATTCGCACAGTTCATGAAGCTGGCCCAGAACGACGTGAAGATGGCCCCAGCACCCGGTCTGCAGCATCCTGAGATGAACCAGGTCAAGCAGCAGGCAGTACAACCCAACATCCAGGCTATTCTGGAGGGGCTGTACACCGGACAAATCAAGGACTACAAGTCCGCGCTCCAGGATCTGGAGAAGCGGCAGAACGCGGAGCTCGCGCGCGCCATTCAGGACGCCCAGGCACGCGGCACGAAGCTCGACACAAGCTGGTGGACGGTCAAGGATTGGGATCTGACCAAGGACTACGGTCCCACCATGGCCACCTCGCCAAACAAGTAAAGTAACTCTCTCTATGAGCAAGTCGCGGGTTCCGGACCTCGCCTAGGTGGGGTCCGGACCTGCCCCCTCTCCAAGAGAGGGAAGAGTAGACATCCTCTCCCAAAGACGAGTGACGTGAATTGCGGGAGGCCCCTTCTGGGAGCGCGGGCGTCTCTCCCGCGCGAGCGCTCGCGCGGGCGAGACGCCCGCGCTCCCAGAGGCGCACAGTGGACATCCTCTTTCTATGGGAGAGGAACCTATGGTAGTCAAAGGCCGGCGCAAGATCGCCGAGAATAGCGGAAGGTCCCGGATCCTGGGTCAATTGACTCGGGGCACGGGGCTCCAGGATACAGAACCCTGGAGGGCAGGATCGTGACACGAAGCAACACTCTCGCGGGGCGGCTGGCGCAACAGATGCCGGTCACCGAGCGCAAACCCAATCCGCTCTGGCGGCAAATCAAGAATAACTACTGGTCATACGTCTTCCTGGCGCCGCTGGTCGTCCTGGTGGGGCTCTTCGTGCTCTACCCACTAGTCGCGTCGATCCAGATCACGATGTATGACTGGAACGGCATCGGCGTGCCGACACGGTTCGTCGGACTACGCCATTTCTTTAAGGTCGCGACGGACCCGCTGTTCTGGAACGCGTTCAAGAATACGTTCACATACGCGCTCGTCCTCGTTCCGGTCCAGTTGACTTTGGCGCTGATCCTGGCCCTGATCCTGAACAATCCCAAGCTGAAGGGCTCGACGATCTACAGGGCCATCTACTTCTCGCCGGTTGTGACCTCGGCGGCCATGATCGGCGTCGTCCTGTCGATCCTGCTAGGCAGCTTCGGCATGGACCTCAGCATGGCGCTTGTCAATGCCGGCCTCATCAAGGAACCCATCGACTGGCTAGGTAGCCCACAGTTCGCGCTGTGGGTAGTCATCGGCGTGGGCATCTGGCACACCCTCGGCTACAACCTGGTGTACTTCCTGGCCGCGCTGCAGTCGATTCCCAAGGAGCTGTACGAGGCCGCCTGGGTCGACGGCGCCAACGCCTATCACCAGTTCACGAAGATTACCGTGCCTATGCTACGCGAGGTCGGTCTGGTGATCGTCTTCCTGGCCATTCTCGGCAGTCTGCAGATTTTCGACCTCGTCTTGGTAATGACCGGAGGCGGTCCTTACTTCGCCAGCGAAGTGGTCAGCACGTACATCTACCACTACGCCTTCACACCCGCCGCGGTGGCCGCCGAGAGCAACGTGGGCTACGCCTCTGCCGCCGCCCTGTTCATGGGTCTGCTGGTCATGGGTCTGACAGCCATGCAGCTCATTTCCGTGCGGTACGCCCGCCGACGCCGAACGGAGTACAAGTGATGGGTCACATGATCGCAGACGCAACCTGGACGAGCCGGGGCTCGGGGTCCTGCCCAGAAACATCCCTGGTCAGGCTGTAGGGAGGAAGTAATATGTCGGCACAAGCGGCGACGGCCACGGCCGGACAGGCACGACAGGGGTTCAAGCTGAGCACCAGCCCATCCCGATTGCTGACGCACGCAATCCTGATCGGGGCAGGGTTCATCTACATGTACCCCTTCCTGTGGGTGCTGGCCGCATCCTTCAAGACTCCAGGGGAGTTCTTCAGCTCCGGACTGAGCTTGATTCCCCAGCAGATTATGTTCGACAACTATGTCTACGCCTGGAACGCGGGCAACTTCAGCACGTATTTTTTCAATACGGTGATCATCACGGTCAGCGTGACCCTACTGGTCATACTGTTCACGTCGATGGCGGGCTACGTGCTTTCCAAGACCGCCTTCCCGGGCAAGAAATGGGTCATCGGTGGAATGCTGGTCCTGATGTTCCTGCCGGGTGGCTACACGGTCATTCCGCTCTTCGAGTTGGTGCAGCGACTTGGTTTGCTGAACAATCTGCTTGGGATCATCGTGGTCCAGACGGCCGGTGGGCTCATCTTCAACACGCTGCTCTTTATGGGCTACTTCGCCACGATCAGCAAGGAGATGGAGGAGGCGGCCCGAGTGGACGGAGCCAGCCTGCCCGTCATCTACTGGAAGATCATGCTGCCCATGGCCAAGCCCATGATCGCCACGGTCGGACTGTTCCAGTTCATGATCAACTGGAACAGCTTCTGGATCCCATTGATCTTCACCATCGGCAACGCGGGACTGCGGACGCTGGCCGTGGGCATGTACGCCTTCGTCGGTGAGAACTCGACCGGCTGGACCTATGTGGCCGCCGGAGCGGTGATCTCGATTCTGCCGATCATGGCTGTCTTCTTCTTCCTGCAGCGGTTCTTTATCGAGGCCGTGGCCGGAGCGATCAAAGGGTAAACCCCCTTTCCCAACGACTATCCTGACCCTTCCGTCTCCATAGCAGCCGAGGGGCGTCCTTCCGCGGAAGGACGCCCCTCGGCACGTCTGGGAAAATGCGGCTCCCCATCCCCTCGCCCTTGTGCGAAAGGGCGAGGGGATTGACGCATCCCCGCCATCGGTATTGATTCTGCCAGTGCGTAGGATGTCCACCCCACAACTCGCGCGGGTCGGAGACCCGCGCTCCCAGGAGAGTCGACACGCCTACACCATCTCCTTTACCACATCGATTCCACACAATGTCATGTGGTAGAGAAACAGCAGGTGGAAGAAATCGCCCGGGTGGGGCAGCACGCCGACGGTCTGGGCTTGCTGAACGCCCAGGTCATAGGTTTGCACGCCGTTGGCCGGCACGATCACGCGCCGGCCTTGCAGGTTCAGCGCGTTGGCGCGGATGCGCAGGTGCATGGCCATCTGGTAGACACATAGATCCGTGCAATCCCCCACGACGATCATATCCATCAGGTCGGGATGATCGCGCAGCCAGCCATCCAGGTTGGTTTCAACGGCGGGGTTGAGGGCGTTCTTCTGCACCACGAAGTACTTGCGCGAGAACGGCAGCGCCCTCAACTCCTCCAGCGTCTCGGACTCGGGCGTGCCCACCACACAATGAGGCGGCCAGGCCTCGAACTCGGGCGCGTCTGGCATATGAGTATCCTGCAGCAGAACGAAACTGTCCACGCCAAGAGCGTCGGCCCGCTTCATCAGTTGAATGATCGGGTCGACCAGAGCACAGACCCTGGGGCTAGCTAGGTTCCCGGAGCGGCAGAAACCGCCCACCATGTCCTCCACGAAAACGGCCGTCGTCCCTGGCGAGCGCATCGCGCTCGCCAGGTCCAGCGTGCGGAGTCCCTTGTGCCACTGCGCGAGGTATTCGAAGAAGGCTGTGTTTTCGGTAATAACTTGAGTTGTGTTCATAGTGCTGTTACGCCGCGCGCGGCTTGGTTACGGCCACAGCGCGGCCGAACTCGGGCATCTCTTGCCCGGGCCAGCCGCCCTCCAGCGCCGCGTCCAGAACTTCGTCCACACTATCCACCAGGACGAAGCTCATCTCCTTGCGCAGCTCCTCCGGTAGATCCTCCAGATCGCCCTCGTTGCGTCGAGGCAGAATAATAGTCTTGATGCCCGCCCGGTGAGCGGCCAGGACCTTCTCTTTGACGCCTCCGATGGGCAGCACCTTGCCGCGCAGCGTGATCTCGCCGGTCATGGCCAGATCATGGTGCACGGGTCGGCCGGTCAGGAGCGAGGCCAGGGCCGTCGCGATCGTGATGCCAGCGGACGGTCCGTCCTTGGGCACCGCTCCCGCCGGCACGTGCACGTGGATGTCGTGCTGCTCGAAGAACTCGGGATCCATGCCGAGCTCGCTAGCCTCCGAACGGACAAAGCTCAAAGCCGCCTCCGCCGATTCTCGCATCACGTCGCCCATCTGCCCTGTCAGCTTGAGCATCTTGCGTCCCGGCATCAGGGTGGCTTCCACGAACATAATGTCGCCCCCCACCGAGGTCCAGGCCAGTCCAGTGGCCACACCCGGTCGATCGGTGCGCTCGGCCACCTCCGCGAAGAAGCGCGGACGTCCCAGATAGCTACGGACCTGATCCGCCGTGAGCAGAACACGCTCGGCCTTGGCCTCCGCAATGTCCCGGGCCATCTTGCGACAAATGGTTGCGATCTCACGCTCCAGGTTACGCACGCCGGCCTCGCGCGTATAGTCGCCGACGATGCGACGCAGGGCCTCGTCGTCGATCTGGAGCTCTTCCTCGGCCAGACCGTGGGCCTTGAGCTGCTTGGGCAGCAGATGGGTCCGCGCGATTCGCACCTTTTCCTCCTCGGTGTAGCCTGGGAGGGACAGAACCTCCATACGATCGAGCAGGGCCGGCGGAATGGTCTCCAGCGTATTGGCAGTGGTGATGAACATCACCCGCGACAGGTCAAACGACACGTCCAGGTAGTTGTCACGGAACTCCCGGTTCTGCTCGGGGTCGAGCACCTCCAGCAGGGCCGAGGTGGGGTCCCCACGCCAATCGGCGCCCACCTTGTCCACTTCGTCCAGCATCATGACCGGATCGTTGGTTTCGGCCCGGCGGATGGCCTGAATGAAGCGTCCGGGCAGTGCCCCCACATAGGTCCTCCGATGTCCACGGATCTCGGCCTCGTCGCGCACGCCGCCTAGCGACATGCGCACGAATTTGCGCTGCAGCGCACGCGCAATGGACTGTCCCAGCGACGTTTTTCCCACGCCAGGCGGTCCGACAAAGCAGAGGATCGGCTCGTGTAATGCCGACTCTGCGCCAGCCGCGGCGTCCCGATCGTGCCGCAACTTGCGCACGGCCAGGTACTCCAGGATGCGTTCTTTCACCTTGGTGAGATCGTAGTGATCCTCGTCCAAAACTTGACGGGCCCGCGCGATGTCGATGGGCGCGCCGGTGCTTTTGTTCCAGGGCAGGTCAGCCATCCACTCCAGATAGGTACGAATGACGTTATGCTCCGGAGAGATCTCCGGCAGCTTCTCCAACCGCTCCAGCTCGCGTTCGGCCTCTTTGCGGGCCTCGTCGGGTAGATTGGCCGCCTCGATGCGACGACGCAGCTCGCTGACCTGGGCCGCGGCCCCTTCTTCCTCGCCCAGCTCACGCTGAATAGCCTTAATCTGCTCGCGCAGCAGATACTCTTTCTGGGCCTTGTTCATCTGCTCAGCCGCACTGCTCTGGATCTGCTGGCCCAACTCCAGGATCTGGATCTCCCGATTAAGATGCACCGTCACATGGCGCAGCTTGTGATCGACCGAATCCAACTCGAGCAGACCCTGCGCTTGTGGCACGTCCAGTTGTAGGCTGCTAGCGATGAAGTAGGCGAGCGACAAAGGGCCCTCCGTATTCATCGCGCTCATCATCGCCTCTTCCGAAAGGTAGGGCGACAACTCCACGAACTTCTGGAACAGAGTGAGAGCGTTCCTGGACAGGGCCTCGACCTCGACCGAGGAGCCCTCGACCTCAGGCACGACCTCGATGCGCGCGACCAGGATCGGCTCCCTCTGCGTGTACTCCAGCGTCCTGATCTTCTCCAGACCGCGCAGCATGACGCGGATCGTGCCATCCGGCATCTTCAGGATCTGCTCGATCTCGGCCAGGGTGCCTACATCGTAGACATCCTCCGGTCCGGCGCTCGCCACCTGGCTATCGATCTGAGATACCAGACCTACCAGGCGATCTCCCGCGCTGGCGGACTCGATCAGGCGCAGAGACCTGGGCTGTCCGATCGCCAGGGGCGTCAACGTCCGCGGGAAGACGACAATATCCTTGACCGGAAGAATCGGCACGACCTCCGGCACGATCAATTGCTTTCCGTTCCGTTCTATCAGCGGTGTTCTTCTACGAATCTTTCTTACCATCGCTTCTCTCACTCCCTCCTACCCGCGAGGGTCCGCACTACTCCGCACACATGTTACTTACGAGCATAAACGGGACCGCCGCGTCCGCGCCCCACCACCTCATAAAGCAGCACAGCACAGGCCGCCTAGCGGCCTGTGCTGTCCATCACGAGTACTGGTCGGCTTCTCAGCCTCTTGTCTGGTAACAGCGCGCAATCTCCCGCGCCAGGCTGTCTGGGGCGGAAAACTCCGTCATATTATGACAAATCTTGTCAAGTTTCGCCACCACCCCACCCGAGGCCCGGTCGCAGTTCTGGGAGGGCGCCTTCTGGGAGCGCGGGCATCCTGCCCGCGCGAGCGCTCGCGCGGG
>SCTZ01000127.1 GCA_004297765.1 Chloroflexota bacterium
GCGAAAGAAGATGCGGACGTTGAAGGCGGGGAATCGACTCTCCGCCGCCACTGTTGCGGCCATGGCGTTCCTCCTCTGCGCGCAATTGATCGGGTCGATGGACACCTGTCCATCGACCCGGATGCTTGTCACATGTGCCGCCGAATGGAGCCTACTTCCTGCCGTACTTCTTGAGGATATCGTCCGCCAACTTGTTCTGTTTCTGAACCTTCTCCCAGACCTGGACGGCGTTGGCCTTGGTCATCAACTCACCGTACGTGAAGGTCAGCATCGGCGGCGTGCCGCCGCGCGCCGCGATCACCGCTATCTCTGCCGTCCTCCGTCCGACCGCCCAGTAGTCGCTGGTGGCGATGGCACCCCACAGAGGATCGCCCTCGGCCATCGCTTTCATACTCACGTTCTCGCCAATGCAGCACACCAGGAAGACATCGTTCTGTTTCCCCGCGTTCCTGAGAGCCTGGGCCGCGCCGATCAGCGGATCATCGAAGGGGGACCACATAGCTTGCAGGTCCTTCTTGCCCGGCAACCGGCGGATCAGGTTCTCGCTATCCTCCAGCCCGCCTTTGACCGAGTCTGGGAACTTGGCCGGGATCTTGGCGACCATCTTGATATCCGGGAAGGCCTTGAGCATACTATCCAGCACCATGTTCATCCGATCGTGCGAGTAGGACAATCCCTCAGTAACGATGGCGGCGATGTTCCCCTGGCCGCCCAGGCGCTCGATCATGTAACCCAACGATAGTGAAGCTTGCCAGAAGGGCTCGTCACTTACCATCGGAACGCCCGGGGTCTCGTTCATGAAGCCGACTGGCTTGATATTCCTCTTCTTGATTTCCGGCAGGACCGGCTCGATGGTCGCCCTGTTCATGCCGCCCAGCACGATGACCTCGATGTTTTGCTGCAGGAGGGCCTCCGTGCCGGCGATCTGGGTGCCGAAGCCAGGCTCGGTCCAAATGATGACTGGCTCCTCGCCCAACTCCTCCATACGGATCAGCCAGGAGCCCTGACCGCGCTGCCAGTAGTCCAGGGCCGGCTGGAAGCCATTGCCGATGCGGTGCTTCTTGCCGTCCGACGGTGGAACGGGCAGGGCACCCGGGTCCGCCGACGCGGCCGCCGATGCGGCGGGCGCTGGACTGCCTCCAGCGGCGGCGGACGGCTTGGCCTGCTCCTGCTGGGTGCAGCCCAGCACGCCAGCGCCGGCGACGCTGGCGCCCAGCACAGCCGTGAACTGCATGAACCGGCGGCGGTTCAGTTTCTTGGTCAGCGGATCGGTCAGGAAGTTGCGGACTTTCTCCCCATCCTTGGGGCCTTCGAACTCCGTCAGGTACCTCGGGTCGGGAACTTTGTCGCTCATCCTCTTTCCTTTCAGAAAGATTGTGATAGCTCCAATGTCACCGGGGTCACGTCGAAAGCCATGGGCGCGGCCGCGCACCAGCGCGGATGGGTCAGGAGTTACGATAGACAGAAGCGACTTGAGAGACTGACATCCGGGAGTGGGGCCAACCCTTCTCTCGGGAGGCGATGCGCCGGTCCTGCGCGTTCGATTGCACCTCCTTCTTTCTCGCTCGATGGTCCGTGCTGTTAACTAGTCGCTGTCCAGACCGTACGCGGCGGTTGGGGCGGGTCGATGGATGCACATCCATCGACCCGCTTACTGTCACATCTAGCGCGAGATAGGTACTACTGCTGTGTTACTCGTAATCTGACAGGCGAAAACGTGCGGATCGGTCGGATCGGTCCGATCGGACTGATCGGTAGGATCTGGCGGACACGCATCAGTTCATCAGTCACAGAACACTACTTCAGATGTACGTCGGAGCTCTAGGTGGTAAAGACGAACTCGCAGCAGTAGGCCTGTGGCATCTTCCCCGCCAGGCGTACCTGGATCCGCTCATCCGTCTTGTGGGCTGCCTGCCTGAAGCAGGCCAGGCATAGCTCCTCGCACGCCACATCTTGACCCTGCTTCTCCTGCACCGCCTTGGCGATGCCACAACTGAGCACCTGAAGCCGCAGCTCTTTGGTCGTAGCCAGAACCACGTTATAGCGATCCTGCGGCCGCAAGCTGAGCAAAGCCAGCTCAACATAGCGTTCGACGCGATGGGGCAGGTTGATGCCCGTCTGCAGCGCCACACGATCCACCATCTCAGCCGTGCGGTCCCGGTACTTCCCATCCGCTAGCTCCACGGTCAGGTTCATGGCCTCCACCCCCAGCCGCGCCAGCGTCTCCTTACAAGCCCCGATCTCCAGAGCCGCAGCCTGCCGGGCCCGCTCCACCACGTCCAGATGGGCGCAGGCCTCCTGGATCATGGCCGTCGGACAGTCGTACTCCCAACTCCGACCATCCTCCTCCAGCTTGATGCGGTTGTTCACCGGAGCCAACTGACCCACTGGCGCCTTCTTGGTGGGCGTCGGCAGCGGCGGACGCCCCTGCGGCCAGAAGTCCTGCACGTCTGAGGCGGCGATGGGTCGCCCATCCACAGTGATGCTCACCGCGTTTTTCGGGCAGACCTTCACGCAGGCCATGCACGCTGTGCAACTGGGATAGTACATGGCCTTCACTTTGAAGGCGTGCCGGTCCAGTTCTTTGAACTTCTCTGCCGGGGGCGAGTCGGCCAGAAAGACCATGGTCGGACAGACCCGCATGCACTCCGCGCAGGCAAGAGCGTCGGTGCAGCGCTCATAGTCGATTGCGATACTCACTGCCATCGGTAAGCTCCTTCCCTCTCCCCTCTCCGGCTACCAAACGTTGGCCAAAGCCGGGAGCTTAGTTCGGTCGATCATCTGGATGGCGTCCACGGGGCAGCCAGTGGCGCACAGTCCACAGCCGAAGCACTTGAACAGGTCCACGTTGGCCTTGTCCATGGTGGGCTCCATGCGCATGGCCGTGAACTGGCAGCGCTTGATGCAGGCCGAGCACCCGTTACACTTTTCGTAGTCTATCAGGGCCACGTTGTGGCCTTTGAACAACATCTGCTTGCCGTACTCCAACCGGATGCGGAGCAGTCCACAATCAGGAAGGTCGCATTGACACAGCCCGCCGATGTACGGCGTGCCGAAGGTCTCGATGGTATGGACGAGCCCTCGCTTGTCCAGAAAGCGCAGGTACTCCTTGGACTGGTCGGGGTCGAGGAATTCGACGCCACCCTGGTAGGCAGCGGGCCAGCGCTCCCACTTGTACATGCCCGGTCCAATCCCGATGCAGGTGAAGTTGTCGTCGTCCTCCAGGCCACGACCGCAGCGTCGGCAGTTGCAGGTCATCTTGGCGATGGGATAGGCCATGTCCAGAATCTGCAGCGTCTCCTCCAGGGTCACGATTTGGCCGAAATGGGAGGACTGGTCCACCTCCTCGCCGCGAGCGAGCCACTGCTTCCAGGCCACCGGATCGGTATCCCGCGTGGCGATAATCTCGTCCATGTAGGCGCCCCCCATGGAGGAACCTCCCTGACCTCCCGGAGCCTTGGTAGGCTCGGCCCCAGGCACCTCCTCGCGCCGAACTCTATACAGGCGCCGGGCGTAGTTGGCAGGGTTGAGGAACCACTTCCCCCCATCGGCACCATACTGCTCACACCACTTGCACATTTCGCTGCTCCTCTCTTTGCATGCTAGTTCAGAGTCAGTGGGCCCACTCGGGAATAACCCCACGCCTCCCCGCATTCAGCGAAGACTATTTCGGGGGACACCCCCGAGCCCCCGGTCTGACGGCGCACTAGTGTCCAACCCGATACGCCGCCAATTCGCGAGCGGTCAGCTCACGCTTGAGCACCTTGCCCAGCGCGTTGCGTGGCAGGCTCTCCCGCGTCACGAACTCCACATGCTCGAGCCGCTTGTAACGCGCCAGCCGCGCCGCGATGAGCTCCTTCAGCTCCTCCTCGCGGGCATCCGCGCCGGGCTTCAGGACCACGTAGGCCTTGGGCACCTGCCCCAGCCGCTCGTGCGGCACCCCCACCACGTAGACCTCTTCCACCCGTTCGTCGGTCCGCAGCACGCGCTCCAGCTCGGCCGAGAAGATGTTGTTGCCACCCCGGATGATCATGTCCTTTTTGCGGTCCACCACGTAGAGGAAGCCATCCTCGTCCAGCTTGCCCATATCGCCCGTGTGATAGAAGCCACCCTTTAGCGCACTGATACTGGCCTCGAGGCTTTTCCAGTACCCTTGCATCGGCTTGAAAAGCCCGGCGTGCGGGCCGTCGGTACGTGGTCCTATGCAGATCTCGCCGACTTCCCCGATCGGGAGAGCGTTGTCGTCCTCATCCACGATCTTGATGGTCAGATGCTCCATCGGCAGACCGACGGAATCCAGGTTGGGACGCCCCACGAGGGGATCGAACGTGACTGAGTTGGGAGCCTCGGTCATGCCGTAGGACTGAAGGACCTTGAGACCGAAGCGCTCCTCGATGCGCCGCCGCAGCTCGGGCCCTGTCGGCGCGGCACCGAAGACGACATACCGCACACTGCTGAAGGCGGATTCAACATCCTCGCCCGGCAAATGCAGGATGTCGTACAGAATCGTGGGGACCGAGGCGAACATCGCCGGCCGCGTTCGGCTCACGGTCTCCAGGAATTTGCGGCTCTCGATCCGCTCCACCAGGATTGCGCTGCTCCCCAGGAACCAGGCCAGGATCATCCCGATGAGCGAGGCATTGGAATGGAAGCAGGGCAGCGCCTGCATGACGTTGTCACGCTCGCTGAGCCCCAGGTAGTCGCGCATCCTTTGTATTGAAATGATCAGGTTGTAATGGCTCAGCATGGCCCCCTTGGGGAAGCCAGTGGTACCGGAGGTGTAGGCGATGGCCGCCAGGTCATCCGGATCCATCTCCGGCGCCAGGCAGACCGGATCGCCCTGCGCCAGCAACTCGTCGAAAGGCATAGTCCCGGCCGGCGCATCACCGCCCACCGCGACGACGGCCTTCAGGCTTGGCAACTCCGTCCGCACGCCCTGGATCATCCGCGCCGCCTCCGGAAAAGCGAAGACCACGCTCGCCTCGGCGTTGCCCAGGATGAAGGAGGTTTCCTCCTCGCGGTACATTGTGTTGATCGGTACTTCCACGGCGCCTAGCTTCCAGGCCGCGTGGGTGCAGAAATGGAACTCCGGCCAGTTGGGAAGCATCACCGCCACCCGATCGCCCTTCTGCAGTCCCAACCCGCGCAGACCGCTTGCGATGCGGCTCATGGTGGCGTCCACCTGAGCATAGGTCCAGGTGCGATCCTCGAAGTACAGGCCGATACGATCGGGATGGCGCGCGGCGTGCTGTTCGAGGTACTTCACCAGATTCATCGTTTGGTTCTCCTGCTGTCTCGCCAATCTGAGCGCTCCATCAAAGCCCCAGGCGCTTGGCGATGATGTCGCGCTGGATCTGGCTCGTGCCGCCGCCGATCTCCCAGAACTTGGACTCACGGAAGTAGCGCTGGGCTTCGTACTCCATGGTGTAGCCGTAGCCGCCGAGGATCTGGACGGCCTTATGAGACGTCCGCATGGCTGCCTCGCTTGTGACGAGCTTCGCCATGGCCGCTTCCTTCGAGCAAGGCAGCCCGTTCTCCTTGCGCCAGATGGCGTAGTGTGTGAGCAGGCGGCAGATCTCCACATCGCTGGCCATGTCGGCCAACATGTGAGCAATAGCCTGAAACTTTCCGATGGGCTGCCCGAACTGCTCTCGCTCCTTGGCGTACTTCAAGGCGTACTCAAAGGCGGCGCGGGTCGTCCCGGTGCATTTCGCCCCCTGCAGGATGCGCTCTTCGTCCAGATGAGCCATCACGATATGCCAACCCTTGCCCTCTTCATGGAGCAGATTCGAGCGGGGTACCCGGACGTTGTCGAAGGACACCTCGCAAGTGTGGACCGCGTCTCCTCCCAGCTTCCTGAGCGTCCTGATGGTCAGGCCCGAGCTGTCGGTGGGCGTCAGCAAAACGCTGAGCCCTCGATGTGGCGGGCTGGCTGTCTTATCAGTCCGCACCAGCAGGAAGATGTAGTGCGATATGTGGGCGCCAGTGGTGAAGATCTTGCTGCCGTTGATGACGTACTCGTCACCGTCCAGGTAGGCCATCGTCTCCAATGTGGCCAGGTCCGAGCCATGATTGGGCTCGGTGAGTCCCATGGCCATACGGCACTCCCCCTTAACTATCCTGGGTAGGAAGTGCCGCTTCTGCTCCTCGTTGCCGAAGCCCAGAATGGCCTGGCGACAGAACTCCACGGTCGGGGTGAAGACATTGACCAGCGACTGCCCGCGGGCCGCCATCTCCTCGGACACGATGGCCAACTCCGTCAGACCACCACCTGATCCGCCGTACTCCTCGGGCAGCCCCACACCCAGCAAGCCGAACTCAGCAAACTTCTGGAAGAGGTCATAGGGATACTGCCCCTGCTCCTCCCACTCCCGTATGAGCCAACCCGGCGCCTCTTTCTCGAGAAACTCCCGCACCGTCGACTGGAAGAGCTTTTGCTCCTTCGTCAGAGAGAAATCCATGTCATGACTCCTTGATATCTCAGTTTGACAGCCCTCACGGCGCGTTGGGAGCCTTCTCGCAGGCACCGTCGTTGCAGGAGGCCGGCAGGACCATGGTGCCATCATCCTCACCCAACCCCATGTGCATAGTCGGTGTGTACGTCCAAGTGGCGAAAACACCCGGCCACTGCTGGAGAGATTCCAGCACGCCTTTCAGCTTGTCGCCTTCCATGCTGTTGGCCTTATTGGCTGCTTCCCTAACCAGGTACATCGAGTCATAAAACGCCGAAGTCAGAACCAGTGAGCTCTTGATCGGGTTCTCGCCGTTGAGCTTGGCCCGCAGCTTCTCTCTGAAATCGGCTGTCTTCTGGGGAAGCGTCTTGCCGGATGGGAAGGAGAGACTTCGAGCCGTCTGAGCGTAGGCCTTCTTGAGCCCATCGGCCCCCGCGCCCGCGACCACCGCTGGATCCGTGAGGCTGGAAGGACCGAGAACTGGCACGTCCCAGCCCATGGACTGCAGGTTCTTGATGAAGCGCACGAAGTCGGTGGCATTGCCGGACCAGATGATCAGCGCCTCCGCCCCGGCTGATTTTACCTTTCTCAGTTGTGCGGTGTAGTCGAGATCGGCCACTTTGTATTCCTCCACCGCGACGAGGGGTACCTTCTTGGCCTCGAACAAGGGCTGGAGGAGACCCTGAACTTCTTTCCCGAGCGCGGTGGCTTCGGCCAGAAGCGCGATCTTCGACACCTTGAGGTTATTGGCTGCGTAGTCGGAAATCGTCAGCGCCATAAATGAGTTGTTGGGCGCGTTCGTGAAGGCGTAGGGGAACGTCTTAGGATCGATGGCTGCCGCCGCGGCAAAGGAGCCGATGTTCGCGACCTTTTTCTCCGTCAGGTAGGGCTGAACCGCTAGAGCTTGACTGCTATTGGTAGGTCCGACAATGAAGGCGACTTTCTCTTTCTCCACCAACTCCTCGGTCGAGGTGCGTGACTTCGTCGGGTCTCCAGCGTCATCCCGAACGACCAGCTCAACCTGCCGTCCAAGAATGCCGCCTGACTTGTTGATTTCGCCTACGGCGATCTCGGTCCCCGCGAGAGATGCGGTGCCGAAAGCACCAGCAGGACCGCTAAGCGCCAGCACAACACCGATCTTGAGCTTTTCTTTGCTGATCGACGACTGCTGACTGCCACAGGCCGACAACGCAAGCGCCACCATCGCCACCATGCCTACCGCTGCGAGTGCAAAGTGCCCACGTCTGCGCATTGGTCTTCTCCCCTCAGAACTTCTTCTTTCGCTCTGTCTGACGCAACTTCTCAATGTCCCGCTCCTCTCTTTACACGCTAACTTCCGGTCCGACGTGCTGCTAGCTCGCGGACAGCCAGCTCGCGCTTGAGAACCTTGCCCAGTGCATTGCGGGGCAGGCTCTCCCGCGTCACGAACTCCACCTGCTCAAGCCGCTTATAGCGCGCCAGCCGCCCCGCGATGAGCTCCTTCAACTCCTCCTCGCGGGCCTCTGCGCCGGGCTTCAACACCACGTAGGCCTTGGGCACCTGCCCCAGCCGCTCGTGCGGCACCCCCACCACATAGACCTCTTCCACCCGTTCGTCGGTTCGCAGCACCCGCTCCAGCTCAGCTGGGAAGATCTTGTTTCCGCCTCGGATGATCATCTCTTTCTTGCGGTCCACCACGTAGAGAAAGCCATCCTCATCCAGCTTGCCCATGTCACCCGTGTGGTAGAAGCCGCCCTTGAGTGCCTCCTGGGTCGCCTCGGCGTTCCCCCGGTATCCGAGCATAGTCCGGTATAGCCCGGCTCCTGGTCCGGCGGTTCTAGGTCCCACGCAGATCTCGCCTACATCCCCGACCGGAAGAGAATTGTCGTCCTCGTCCACGATCTTGACGACCAAATGCTGCATGGGCAGTCCCACTGCATCCGGCTTCGGCGGACCATCACGGGGATCCAACGTCACCATGCCAGGAAGCTCAGTCATCCCGTAGGACTGCAGCATCCTCAGTCCAAAGCGCTCCTCGATCTGCCGCCGCACCCCAACGGGCGTGGGCGCGGCCCCGAAGACGATGTAGCGTACGCTGCTGAAATCAACTTCCACGTCCGCAGGCAGGCGCAGGATGTCGTAGAGAAGCGTGGGGACGAAGACAAAGTACGCCGGCCGCGTCCGCTTGATAGTCGCCACCAGCTCGCGAGTCTCTACATGGTCGACCAATATGGCGCTACTCCCCATATACCAGGCGAAGACTAGGGCGCAGAGCGAAGCATTGGAGTGGAAGAGAGGCAGAAACTGGAGAATGTTGTCGGTCTCCGTGAGTCCGAGGTAATCCCTGAGCGTCTGCATGCAGACGAGCAGATTGCAATGGCTGAGCATGGCACCTTTGGGGAAGCCCGTGGTACCTGAGGTGTAGGCGATCACTGCCAGCTCGTCATCAGCGAGCTCCAGGGCAGAGCATCCCTCATCGCCTTGGGCTGGCACATCCTCGAAGGCCAGAGTACCGGCCGGTCCCTCACCCCCAACAACGATGACGGCCGTGAGCCGAGGCAACCGGTCTCGTAGACTCTGGATGATCTGAGCAGCCTCCGGGAAGGCAAACATCACGGAGACCTCGGCATCGCCCAAAATATGGCTCAACTCCTCTGCACGGTACATGGTGTTGACGGGCACCTCGACAGCGCCCAGCTTCCAGGCCGCGTGGCTGCAGAAGTGGAACTCCGGCCAATTAGGAAGCATGACCGCTACCCGATCGCCCTTCTGCACACCCAACACGCGCAGACCGTTGGCCAGGCGGCTGACGATCGCGTCAACCTGAGCGTAAGTCCAGGTGCGGTCCTCGAAGTAGAGAGCAATTCGATCGGGATGGCGCGCGGCGTGTTGTTCCAGGTAGCTGACGACATTCATCGTTTGTCTCTCCAGTTCCTCCCAGTCTGACCACTCGACCAAAGCCCCAGGCGCTTGGCAGTGATGTCACGTTGGATGAATTCTCCAGACCGCCGCGGTCCTTCCTCGGAAGGACCGCGGCGGTCTCGGTCTCGAAAACATCTGAGCTCGACCGCGAGCTGACCGCGCCTGGCCCTCTAGGCCGGGCACGCATTCGGCCAGGAACCGTAGAACCCTAGAATCTCGTCCTTGGGCTTCTTCTGTGTCCACGCGGGCACGAACTCGTCCCAGGTCTTGCCACGCGCGATGCGTGCCTGGCGCTCCTGCGCCCGCAGCGCAGCGGTCGCGTCCTCATCCACCTGAAGGGTCTGCGAATCGTAGACCACCTTGTAGAGCTTCTGGGCGGCCCAGTGTGAGATACTGTCCTCTTCCAGGTCCTTCATCACCAGCTTGGGATCGCGCTCCAGCACGTCACCGTAGCCAGCCCCACCCAGGCCGGCGGTGAAGCAGATGTCACCTTCATTCAGCACCTGGAGCGAAGAGCAGGAATGCAGCACCTGCCAGTCGCCCTTGATGCGCTGTGAAAGCTCGAACAGATCAGAGGGCAGATCCTCGGGCGAGTTCTCGGCCAACTCCTTCCAGTTGGGATTGCGGACGTAGGCCACCAGGGTCAGGGCGGGAGCATAGCCCCCGAACAGGCCCGCCGACACCGGGAACCTGCTATGTCCGGCCATGGAGACCGCGTAGCCGCCCGCCGTGTTGTGGAAAGCATAGCAGCCGCCAACAGTACGCCCACCGCGATACTTGCCAAAGCCATGGGCGTCCTTGAGGTACTTGGAGCGGAAGAGACCGATCAGCGGATACTGCATCTCCACCTGCTCCATGTCCAGAAACTCGCCCACCGGGCAGGAGTCGAAGCCGGCCGCGTCTGTTCCATCCATGTCGTGCTTGGCGCCCATGCCGTCGCTGTTCGGAATGGCCTGATCCCATCCCGAAAAGACAGTGCCATACTGGTTTAGACCGGCCCAGGCGATAGCGTTAGAGCTGCCCGGCCAGGCGGCGTTCACGTTGTTGCGCACTTCGCTGTCCACCAGCATCTTCTGGAAGGCCACGTGCACGGCCGGGTTGACGTTCTGGATTGTCATAACGCCCAGCGAGATGGCGTCGTCCGGGTCGGGGTCGAACAACGACCCCTTCTCGAAGACGAAGTCGAAGGGCGCGAAAACGCCGATGGAGGGGTTCAGGTCAGGGAACAGGTACTGGTAGAACACGCAGGCGCACTCGGCAATCATCATGTGCGGCAGCACATTGAAGTTCCCCGCCACCACGCGCGGGCTGCTCCCCGTGAAATCTACGGTGACCTTGTCTCCCTTCTTATGAAGATTGACCATCACCCGCACCAGGCTGAACTTCTCGGCTCCGACACAATCCAGGAAGAGTGTCTGGCGATAGGTGCCATCGTTAAAGCTAGCGATGCGGCGCTGGGCGGCCTCCCGACCGGATTCGATCATCCGCCGCAGCAACCCGATCACGAAATCGCCACCCTTGCGCGTGGCGACTTCCTTCACGCGGCGTTCCAGCGTGTAGCAGATGGCCGCGCGGGCCCGGAGGTCCAGCGTCTGCATGCGCGGGTCGCGCACGAAGTTCTCCATCAACTCCACCAGGTCGGACCTGAGGCGATAGTTCTCGCCTACCTTGAAGGGAGCCAGGCGCATGCCCTCGTCATAGCGGCTCTTGGCGCTTGGTGGGTTACCGCCCGGCTCGATCGCGCCAGTTTCGGTCTCGTGGGCCATGGCCGCACCCCAGGCGATTAGCTCGTCTTCGTGAAAGATGGGCACGTACATGATCTGGTCGCAGTTATGGATGCCGCCGTAGGTTGCGTCGTTGACGTAGAACATGTCGCCCGGTTTGACGCCGACGCCCTCGTCGTTTATGAAGTACTTGACGGCGTATTTGATGGCGATCTGGGCGTTGATCAGGTGCAGGTGCGTCCCCAGAACGGCCGTGGCCAGATCGCCACTGGCCGTGTAGATACCGACGCAGACGTCGCCGCCCTGGATCATGGGTGAGACACCCATCTTCATGAAGATGTCCCGACCCTCGTAACAGGCTAGCTCCAGCTTGCGTCGGTAGACCTCGAAATCACCGACTTCTAACTGCTCGGTGCAGCCCAGCTCCCGCTCTGTCGCGGGTCCCGGCCGCCACCACTGAAACATCTCCGGACTCTTCGGCATGGCCGCTCCTCCTCTATCAGAGATGACTGCTTGAACCGAATGGGTTCTCGGGGGATACCCTCCCGGATTGGCGGCGCATTACGCCCGCGCGGACTCGGCGGCCCCGGCCACCGCGGCTGCTCCGGCACCTGCGGTCGCGGCAGTCTCGATCAGTCCTGCCATGAACTGATCGACCGAGTATGTCCACCCGGGCGAGATAACGATCGTGGTATCCACCGCCTCGATGATGGCCGGACCCTGGATCACGTTGCCAGGCCGCAGCAGCTCGCGGGTATACACGTTGGTCTCGCGGAAGCCGCGGTACTCGTCCCAGTAGGCCGCCCGCGTGCCCTTGAGGGCCTTGCTCGGGTCGGCGCCCTCCAGCGGATAGGTCGGCAGCTCTGGCTTGGCCGCGGGCACCATCGCCCACAGGCAGAGGTTCAGGATCTCTACTCCGCCCTGCGGATAGCCCGAGGACGGACCGTAGATCCGGGCATACTCGTTGACGAACGTCTCATAGATGGCCTGGGCGTCTTCCTTGCTGTTCATGGTGAGTCGCGGCGAGCGGATCCGGCTCTCGTTCGGTTGCATTCCGTAGCGCATGTCCAGATCCAGCTCGAAGACGACCTGGTCCTTGTCGAGCCCCCGCAGGTCACGCAACGCGCGCGCCTGCAGCTCGCGCACCGTATCGTTGAACGCGGCGTAGTCCTCGCTGAATTGCTGCGTGGTGGCGTCCAGCAGCCGAATCAAGGGCGGCGTTTCTTCGTACGAATGGACCACGTCCATGATCGAGACGCCATACGCCGAGAAGATAGAGGCTTGCGGGAAGGTCAGGATCTTGGGCGTCTTCACGTATTGGCCGTAGCCGCAGCAGTGGGACGGACCGCCTCCGCCGTAGGCGAAGAGCACGAAGTCGCGCGGGTCGTAGCCCTTCAGTTGCGTCTCCTTGAAGACCTCGTTGCCCATGTTGCCATCCACGATGCGCTTGATGGCCGCCGCCGCCTCCTCCACCGAGATCCCAAGCGGATCGGCGATGCGCTCCCGAATGGCCCGCACCGCCTTCTGCTTGTTCAGTTTCAGCTTGCCACCCAGGAAGTAGTCGGGATCGACGTAGCCAAGTACCACGTCGACATCGGTGACGGTCGGTTCCTCTCCGCCGCGGTCGAAGCAGGCCGGTCCCGGCAAGGAGCCCGCGCTACGCGGACCGACCTCCAGACGGTTGCCCTGCTCGCGATCGATCCAGGCGATGGAGCCACCGCCGGCACCGATGGATTTCGTCTCGATCATGGAGATGCCAACGCGCCACCAGTCGATCAGCGGCACGTCACGATAGAAGTGCGTGCTACCATCCACGACCATGCCAATGTCGAAGCTGGTGCCCCCCATGTCGCTGACGATGATGTTGTTGTAGCCGCAAGCCTTGCCCACGTGTGCGGCGCCGATTAGCCCCGCCACGGGGCCGGCGTTGAAGGTCTTGACGGCCTGGGTCTGCTGCAATGTCGCGCACCCGCCGCTGTTGTGGACGATGTAGAGGGAGCGCCGATAGCCCCTGTCACGAAGCTCATTGCCCAACTCGGTCAGCTCATCGGCCATGGCCCGGTGCAGGTAGGCGTCCAGGATGGTGGTCATGCTACGCTGGTACTCGTTCTTCTTGGGCAGCACCTCGCTGGAAAGCAGAATAGGCATGCTGCCCAGGAAGACGTCGGGGTACTCTTGCTCGATGACCTCCCGGATCAGCTCCTCATGCTCGGGATTGGCATATGACCAGAGCAATGAGACGACAAAGCCCATAGCGCCCTTGTCCACCAACTGCTGGAGCTTGCGGCGGACTTCCTCACGGCGCAGAGGGATAACCACCTGGCCAAAGCAGTCGATGCGCTCTCGTACGCCCACGACCATGCGGCGTGGGATGAGAGGCTCCGGTCGGCGGCTGCGCGGGATATCGCGCTTGAACTCCGGGGGAAAGGCGTCATGCCACTGGGCGCCGCGACCGATGAAGATAGTGTCCTCGAAGCCGGCCGTGGTGATCAGACCGATCTTGGGACCCTTGTGCTCCAGCAGTGCGTTCATGGCCAGAGTGGTAGCGTACCGGATGATCTCCGTGTCCTCCAGCAACTGGTCCATGGGCACGCCCAGCTCGCGAGCGCAGTTGACGACAGCCTGGTTGAAGCCGACGGAGAGGTTGTAGCGCGTCGTAGGGACCTTGCTGGTAGCAGCTCGGTCGCCGTGGGTCACATAGCAGTCCGTGAAAGTGCCCCCGATATCGACGTTGACGGTATTCTTCATCAGCTAACTCCTTGCGCCGTGCTTGGCCTTGAGCGCGTCTATGTCTAGCTCGATGTCGCGGGTCAGCGGGTGTCCCGGCGGGAGGTACTCGTTCTCAACCATCACGCCGCAGCCGGGGCAGTAGAATTCGACAAGGCGGCACCACTCCGGATCGGGCGCCATCGTGTACGCGCCTGGCAGCATGGGCCGGTGAACCTCGCCTGGGTCACGCTCGCAGATGAGACAGCCGCGCTTGTAGTTCTCTCGCGCACTGATCAGCTCTCGGCCGCAGCGGCGGCAGCACCAGACCTCTTTCTCGAGGTCAACGTCGAGGTACTCGGTTATCTGGTGCCTGACACCCATCGATCTCCTCCTCGTCCTTGTTGTGGAACCTCGCCACCCTACCGGTTGGCAGCAATGATACCGTTCAGATACTGATCCACCGCAAAGCGGAAGCCTTCCGGGACAACATAGGTGCTATCGACGGCCTCGATGATGGCTGGTCCCATCACCACGTGGCCGCTCCGCAGCAGGTCGCGCTCATAGATCGGCGTCTCCTGCCAGCCGCCATCGCGATAGACCGGTCGGGCTCCCTTGCGGGCTGCCGATGGATCGCTGCTCTCAGTTGCGAAGGAGACAGGCGCATGGTGCGGGACCACGCCCACCGCCTTCAGCCGAGCGACCTCGACTTGTGGATCGCCCGTACCGCCAGCGGCATGCCAGACGGCAAGCTCGCCGGAGGCACCGTTGATCGCCAGCCCGGCCAATTCGACAACCTGTGTGGTTCGTCCGTCGCTTAGCTCCAGCTCGGCGGAGACGCGCACGCCATCCTCAGCGAAGCCCTCGCCACGCATATCGCGCAGTGCGGACTCCTGGAATTCGGACAGAGCCTGGTTGACTGTCGCGGCAGCCTGGCTTAGCGGGATGCGAATAGCCTGTTCGTAGCTATGGACCACGTCGGCCGTAGAAAGCCCCATAGCGCTGAAGACGGCGCTGTGGGCGAAGGTATAGGTCTGCGCCATCCCCACGGCCGCCCCGATCTCGGCGCAGTAGCTGCCGCCCGCACCACCGAAGGCAAACAGGGCGAAGCTTTCCGGCTGCTGTCTCTTCTCCGCCAACACGGCGCGCAGCGCATTGGCGCCGATTCGCACGATGGTGGCGCGGATGCGAAGGGCGGCCTCCTCCACGCTGATTCCGAGCGGGGCAGCGATCTGCTCACGGATGGTTTCGGAAGCCTTCTCCAGGTTCAGCGCCCGGCGGCCGCCAAGGAAGTAGTTAGGATCGATGTTGCCCAACACTACGTCGGCATCGGTGGCCGTGGCCTCCACGCCGCCCAGGTCGTAGCAGACCGGGCCCGGGTAGGCTCCGGCGCTGTCCGGTCCCACGGTCAGCTCCTTCGTGATGGGATCGACGCGTGCGATTGAGCCGCCGCCGCCGCCGACGCTCTGCACATCCACGAACGGAAGATTGATGGCCATCCCTTCGATGAAGGTGTTGTAGTTGTAGGTGTACTGCCCGTTCACGATCACGCCGACATCGCTGCTGGTACCACCAATGTCGATGCTGGCCACGTTGGGCAGACCGTACAAGCGGGCCATATAGGCCGTTCCCATCAGACCGGCCACGGGCCCGGAGTTGTAGGTGTCGATAGCTTTGGTCTTGGCCACCCGGGCCGCCCCGCCATTAACGTGAGCGATGAGGAGGGGTCGCACGTAGCCGGCCGCGCGCACGTCCTCGTCGGCCTTGTAGAGGGTCCGAACCATCACGGTGTGCAGGAAGGCGTTGATGACAGCCGCGTTGGTGCGCAGAGCGGCCTCGGGGCGAGCCGTGACCTCGCTCGCCAACAGGACCGGCACGGCGCCGAGATACTGCTTGGGATAGTCCTTCTGGACCAGGCGCTTGATGCGGCGCTCTGCAGAGGGATCGTCGAAGGAGTTCTGCAAGCTGACCACGATCACGCGGGCCCCGGCTTCCAGCAGCCGTTGTGCAGCACCACGGATCTCGTCGTCGGACGCTCCATCGGCCAGTCCCAGCACCATCTCGCGCGGGACCAGCACGTCCAAGACCGAGCCGCCGTCGCTGTAGAGGTCGCGCTCATGCCCAGTTGTCACGATCAGACCCAGGCGTGGGCCGCGTTTCTGGATAATGGCGTTGGTGCCGGCGGTGGTGGAGAAGCGGATGACGGCCGTCTCGCGCAGGAAGTCATGCAGTGAGGCGTAGCCAAACTTCTTGGCGCCCTCCTCCAGGCAATCCGTGAAGCAGACCGTCAGATCGTGTGGGGTGGTATCGACTTTGACTGCGCATACCTCGTTGCCACGTGTGATGAAGCCGTCCGTGAAGGTGCCGCCGTTGTCGATGTCGACTGTGATACTCATGCCCCCTCCTTTGTTTGGTTGTCAGGAAGGACCTGTTCCGCCTGGAAGGCAGGCGCCTACTTCCAGGTCCAGCAAGCTATTCACGCAACCCGCGGCGCCGCACACGTCGAAGCGCCGGGTTGCTCGGTCAGCGCGTGGATTGTCATAGAGGTGCCATCAATGTCTGAGGGATCAGCCGTCCGTCATCGCGGTGGTGGCATCCGCGAGTCACTCTCGATGCCTCTATGGCCTGCCCCCATTCCGACGATACTGCTGCACGGTCATAGAGTAGTCGGTCGACAAGCCACTGTAAATCTGATCCACGTTCTATCTATTGCATAGCCTCCTGTGAGTCCCAAATCCGCGCACATATGACCAGGGTCATACGCGGGATTGGGACTTGCATACACCCACGGCAAGAGCGTATGACCGGGAATCTGCGTGGGGGAGAGGGAGAACTCGGTGGTGAGTCCGCGGCGTCATTGGTTCAGATCACCAGGGTGGGTCCTGGGAGCGCGGGCGTCTCGCCCGCGCGAGCGCTCGCGTCCGCCTCAGGCGGACGCTCCCAGGCAGCACACCCTGTCACAATTTCGACCAGGCCTCAATTGCGTACGGAGTGAATAAGCGGTCTGGGCGGTGAGCCAGAGGACATGGATAGCAGTACATACCTTCGGACAGCGCTGGCCGGATATGGGCGCAATCTGCGGAATCACAGCGCCTCAATCACCAGGGCGGGCGAAAACTAGGCAGATCGTACTCCCTCTCCCCGGGCCGTTATGCCTTCCTCCAGAGCCCAGCGGAAGATGGCCAGGCCGTCGCGTGCGCCCAGCACGCCGATCTTCCTGCGGATATTGCTGATGTGCAAGCGCAGCGTGTTGTCGGTGAGGTTGAGGCTGCGGGCGAGCTGCTCGCGGCGTGGACTCGAGTCGGCAGCCTCCTCTTGTCCCGAACGCTGTCCCAGAAGGTGGTAGTACTGCAGATAGTACTGGACGAAGATATCGATCTCACGCCAGGTCAGGCAATAGCGCGTCCGCAGGCGGGCTAGTCCGGCCGACGTGATCCAGCCATGAGATAGAGCGGCAAGGATTCGGCTGCTGATATCCTGGTCTTTGCAGTCCAGCACGACGGAGGCCGAGACCATCCCGGCGTTCGGCACACGGCCGTTCCTCTCGCTCATGGTCTGCTCGGTCTGGGCGTAGTGCTCAGCATTGGCTTCATGCGAGATAGGCTGCGAGGTAAGATGCCGGTCCTGTCCCAGTCGGCGCTGGGACAGCGCCCGGACGTAGTGCGGCACAATGCCGCGCCGCAGAGCCTCGGCGCATAGCGAGGTCACGACCTCGGGATGCCACGGGAAGAAGTTATAGTAACCCTCGGCAGCCAGGTATTCGAAGGACTCCTTAAGGCAGACAGTCCCCTTGTCCTCATGCCCCGTCAGAAAGTACAGGTGCGCTTGATAGAGTTGCACACCCGCGAGGTAGTAACGAAGATCCAGGCGGGTGAATTCGTCGGCCGCTCGGCTTAACATGTGCTTCGATGCGCTCAGATTGCCCTGCTGTAACTCGATTGCCGCAAGGAGAGTAAGCAGACGTGCCGCGTCTCCCCGCGATGCCCTGGTCTCCGCCTGTTGAAGCTGTCGTCTGGCAATGCTCGCGGCTTCGTCCAGGCGTCCCTGCAGCAGACGCAGGTAGGCCAGATCCGCCTCACGCCATCTCGACGGGTCCACAGCCTGGTAGACATCCTCCGCCTCTGCCAGCCGATTCATCATGGCCAGGGTCGTGGCCTTGGCCATGATTGCGGCGCTGCTCAGTACCGGGGAGTCGTACTTATCGCCCGCTTCCTTGGCAACACAGAGATCCTCCAAAGCAGTCTCCAGCTCGCCTTTCGCTGCACGCGCGGCTCCGAGCATGCACAGCACACTTGCTTGAGCCGCGTTCCTGCGGGGGTCACTGCTGAGGGAATAGCAGGTCTGCTGAGCCGTCTCGATGGCTTCGTTGATCCGGCCGCAGCTCAAGTATGCCCAGGATAGGTGGCGTATCACCCGGAGCTCAGCAAAGCTGCGTGTGGCGTCATCGGGAATGTGCGGAACACAGGTGAGAGACTGTGTAGCCGCTGCGGCCGCCTCCTGAATGCGATCCTGGGCCGCGTAGCTGACAGTGAGGGCAGCCCACGCCTTTGCCGCCAGTAGTGCGTCCGCCCCCTCTACGGCCAGATCCAACGCCGCGTGCAGTTGGCGATCGCACTCATCATACCTGTGCTCGAGATAGCTCAGCGCTCCCAACTCGTACAGCAGTTGGGCCCCAAGCGCGCGATCGGGCTGTGGACCGGCCACGGCGCGCGCCCGCGACAACACCTGGACAGCCTGACCAACCTGGTCCTGGATGCGCAGAACGCGTCCCTTGTACAGCAGCAACCAGGGGTCGGACTCGACCTCTGGCTCGGGCAGACCACCAATCCAGCGAAGGACTGTCTCCAGGTTTACCGCGCGGATGGCGCCGGATGCCCCTTTCCGAATCAGAGCAGCAGCGGCTGGCCAATCGGCGGCCTTGAAGGCATGGTGAAGCGCCACTTCCACCAGGTCGAGGCCGGCGAAATACCGCGCTGCGGCCCGATGCAGCGCGGCCACGCCAGCCTCCCCGATCCGGCGGCGCAGGCGAGTCTGAAGAAACTCCCGGAACAGCGAATGGTAGGTGTAGACATCCTCCTGATCGCTGACGACGGAGACGAAGATGTGGTTCTGATGAAGATGCTCCAGGGTTTCGCGCGCGTCCGTCACTTCCAGGATGGTCTCACACATCTGCGGGGTTAGCTGCTGGAGAATGGAGGAACGCTCCAGGAAGTCCTGAACGTGCGATGGTTGCCCATCGACGATACATTGAGCAAAGTAGTCGTAGATCGATTTGCGCGCCACGCCTAGATCGATCAGTTCCGCGGCGCTGTCCGCGCCATGCTCTGAGATCCTCTGCGCCACCATGGGCAAAACCGCCGGCCACCCTGCCGTCCGTGCCACAAGTTGGCCCAGTTGCTTCGCATCGACCGTCAAGCCATGATAGTGGTCCAGGAACTCCTGGATCTCAGCCTCGCTAAAGGATAGATCCCACTCGTGAAACTCGAGCAGTCCTCCATATTGGCGCAGCCGTGCGATGTGACCGATCTTCGGCTCGGCGCGGGAGGCGACGCACAGACGCACGTTGGGTGGCAGGTAGCTAAGAAGAGCCTCCAGGCAGGTGTTGGCACTGGACGCGCAACTGACGGTGTCGAAATCGTCGATCAGCAACAGCAACTCGCGGCTCTCGTCCCTTCCCAGTGCAGCTAGTAGAGCGGCCAAAGGGCCACGCCAGGGCTCCGGTCCTGCCCCAAACCATCCCCCCGTTTCGGCTACTTCGTCTGGCAGACACCGGTCCACCGCGGTCAGGAGACCGTTCACCAATACGACCGGGTCGGCGTCGGACTTGTCCGTCCGATACCAGATGGCGGGAAGATCCTGCGAGGCCACGAACGATGCGAGGAGCGTGCTCTTGCCATAGCCGGGCGCCGCGACGACAAGGATGACCTTGCCCTCCTTCAGTCCGGCTGACATACGGGCGAAAAGTCGCTGCCGGTGGATGACGTTGCGCCGAACCTCCGGCAGGAACTTGGCGACAAGAAACGAGCTATCGGTGCCCCGCTGCAGTACCATCGCGCTCACTCCTCCTTAGGCGGCTGAGGTGCCGAGGCATTGTCAGTTCGATCCCCTCTGGATAACTCCCCAGGTCGTAAGAAGATCGCTGCACCAGACAACGATCGCGCTGATGAGGACGCAGATAATGAAGCGCGCGGAAGTAAGATAGTAGCCCAGACGAACGTTGACACCGCGAGCGCGACTTGGAGGAAATTGCGGCCACCGTCGTCTCCCGAGCAATCGCAGTATACCACACAACAGAACATAATTGCCTGCTATTCACTGCGTCGTTCCGTAAGTCGGCACCGCCCTTGGAGACGGCGTAGTTGGACCGCCGCGGTTTCCGAAACCGCAGCGGTCTTCTCAGACAGGATGCCGCACTTGAGGAACGACGCATTTAGTGCGTCGTTCCTCAAGTCAGTACCACGTTGCGGAGACGGCGCAGTTGGACCGCCGCCGTAGACCGCCGCGGTTTCCGAAACCGCAGCGGTCTTTTCAGACAGGATGCCGGACTTGAGGAACGACGCATTTAGTGCGTCGTTCCACAAGTATGGCGAACTGGCGAGGCTGTTCCCTCGCCCTTGCGCACAAGGGAGAGGGTCAGGGTGAGGGTTCAGCCCCTGACGCCGATGGATCGCCGTCCCGGACCAATGAAGACCCGGGGGACCCTCGCCCTCGCCCTCTCCCTTCGCGAAAGGGCGAGGGGATGGCACGTCAGCTATCCCGATTTCATCGAGATCGAAGCGTATCCATCCTTGATCTTTCCGCTGAAGAACGTCCCACAAGGGACATCTCACTTGTGGAACGACGCATTTACTGCGTCGTTCCACAAATCCAGCGGTCTAGCGGCCATTCAGTTCGTTCTGGGGCAGACGCCAAGCCTCCCCCCAGGGCATCCTTCCGTGGAAGGATACCCCTACGTGAGGCGCGATGTAGGGGCACATTGCATGTGCCCGGGGGGCTGGGACGGGAGTCGGACGCATGATTCGTCTCAACCGAACCGCACTGAGGCGCCGCGAAGATTGAGACCCTCCGAGGCTACCGGCCTTGAGGAACGACGCATTTGGTGTTCGACCACAAAGGATGCAAGGCTTTCATCGTACTGATGGCCGCTCTATTGTCATCCTGAGTCGCAGCGAAGGATCTCCCCGTTGGATGGACGTAGCGCGTCTGAGCTAGGAGGAAGGCCCTACTGGGACGACCAACGGAGAGATTCTTCCTCGCCTCAGGCGAGTCAGAATGACAAACAAGGGCGGCGCTCAGATTGATAGGTAGCATCTTCTCCGTGGTCAAGCATCAGTTTCGTGGATCAAGCCCTCTAGGAAAAGCCATACCAGCGAGCTACCTTGTCCAATGGCTCTCGTTCGCTAGTGAATTGATTGACCGGGTCGGTTTCATCCGGGTAGCCAATGGCTATTCCCAGAACTAGAAGCTTTGACGGGGGTATATCCAGCGCATTCCGCAATATCTCAGGACGGGCGACGGCCTGTATTTCGGCGATCGTGCCCAGGCCGTTTGCGGCGGCGAGCAACATAATGTTTTCGGCCACCGAGCCGCAATCGAAAAGCGGCCAAGCATTCAGACCTTTCTCGTGGAAGTAGAAGGACTTGTCGATAAGGATGAAGATGACGGCCGGAGCGCCGAAGAAAAGCGACCCCTGGATTGACCACTGCCTTCTCCCTACCTTGTCCTCGCGGCTTATTCCCAGTGTTCCTAGTAAGCTGGCGCTAAGGCTTCTCCGACGACTGTCAAACGGTTCCGGATAGGATTGAGGGCCGGCGATTTCCAGTGTAGACAGCCCATCGCCCCCGGCTGAGATGGCTTGCCTGATTTCTTCGAGTTTCGCCCCGCTCGCTATGATGAATTCCCAGGGCTGAGTGTTGGACCATGAGGGTGCGCGCAAGGCTTGCGACAAGATCGCTTCGAGCAACTGCCGGGGGACCGGGTCGCCTTTGTAGGCTCTAATGGCTTTGCGTTGCCTGATCGCTTCTACAATATCCATGTGGGAGACCTCTGTCCTTGAAATACTCAGGTCGTCTTCGCTGAACCAGACCGCGGCGGTTTTCGAAACCGCGGCGGTCGCCTCTGATAGGATGCCGCATTTGCGGAACGACGCACTACAGCTTAAACTCCCACTCGCAGCAGATCTCGCCGCCGATTGTTTCAGGGGGCATGCACAGGCCATTTACCGTGATATCAGGATTGATAGCATGCGCTTGCATCTCCAGCATCTTCTGCTCGACCCGCTTGCAGAAGCGCTGTTCACGACCCTCCCCCTCCTTTATGAGAGCCTCAAGCGTGGGGCAACGGTGAACCTTTAGAACGCCGTGTTGCTTGCTGAATAGGTCAAGCTTGAACCCCTGGGTGCTGACTACCGGACTAAGCTGGAATACCTTGAAGTAGGTTTCGACGTCGTTGCCGGTAATGCCAAACAGCTTCGTTAGCCGCTTGGTCTCATAGCGAAAATACTTATCCCATACCCAGAAATCGCAGTCGAATGCGGGCTCCTCACCAAAGCGGTCCTTGACGGACAGGTACCAGAAGCCGTCTATAGCCGGGAATAAGCCGGCGTAGGTGCCCAGAGCCTGCACCAGCGTCTCACGCGAGAAATCGTCCCAACTGATACCCTGTGTAAACGGACCGCTGTAATCTTTTAACTTGTCTGCCTCCATGATCCCCTCTCTGCGCAAATGCGGAACTTCTACAGGACAACAAACAACGAACGGGCTCTACGCGGGCGCGATCAACACTTTGAGATGTTTGTCCGGGTGCGCGGTGATGGCCGCGAAAGCCTCCGCGGCCTGGGCCAGGGGCACGATATCGGAGACCATCGGAGTTGGGTCGATCTTCCCGGTGGCGACGCACGCCACGGCTTCGGCGAATTCCTCCAGATAACCGTTGCTCCCGATTAGCTCCTTTTCATCGCCCTGCAACCGGGCGAATGCCGTGGGAATTGGCGCATGGAAAGTGCCTGGCACGGAAATACGGCCGGCCTTGCCCGTCATTCTCAAGGCCAGGTCGATCGTCTCGGCGCGACCAACGCATTCGACAGCCAGATCGACACCGCGGCCTCCCGTTTCGCGCCGAACCACTCTCGCCACCTCCTCGTTCAGCGGATCGCAGACGTGAGTTGCACCGAGTTGCAGCGCGACCTGGCGTCGGGACTCGACCGGCTCGACCACGAAGATCGGGGCCGCCCCGGCCAGTTTCGCTGACAGCAGAGCACTCAGACCGATCGGCCCGGCGCCGATAATGGCAGCCGACTCGGACCGGCGCAGCCTGCCCCTGCGCACGGCACGCATTCCTACCGCTAGAGGCTCGATCAAAGCCCCGGCCACGTCCGACACGGAGTCGGGCACCTTGTAGCACAACTCCGCTGGGACAACCACATACTCGGCCATCGCGCCGTCGAGGGATATGCCCAGGCCGGCCAGCCTCTTGCAGTGATTGGGGCGCCCCTCCTGGCACGGCGCGCATTCGTGACAGGTAACGAAGCCACTAGCCGTCACTCGATCTCCAGTGGCCAAGTCTTGCACACCAGGGCCGACCTCCACGATCGTGCCTACGAACTCGTGTCCCAAGACAACAGGCGCCATTTTGCCGGTCAGAGGATGCGGCCGCTCTGATGAGATGAAGATGGGTCCAACTCGGTACTCGTTGACGTCGGTGCCGCAGATCCCGCACCGGGCCACGCGGATCTTCACCTGGCGCAGACCAGCCGACGGCTCGTCCACGTCCATGACTCGCACATCCTGGCGCGCATGCCACAGGGCTGCTTTCATGGCTTCTCTCCTGTCTTTTTGCTGGTGCAGGATCACAGGTCTGCCTGGAGTAGACCCTGACCCCCACCTGGAATAATGGGCTTTTCGAGGGACACCCCCCAGGGAAGGAGAGTTGGCGAACCGAATTCTGTCACGGCGCCCCCTGAAGCGCCGCTAGCCTGCCGAGCATGCGGAACGACGCACTTGGCAGATTAGGATGCGGATGTTCCGCATCCCAATCTGCAGACCGCGATTAGGCGGGTGTCTGCATGCGCGCTTCGATACTCTCCACCATGCGCCCGGCAAACTCCTTGACGCCCTTGTTGAGAACCGGTTTGGCCAGGGCCTCGACCATGAACGCGGCCATGCCCGTCCCCTGGGTGGTAAAATCGAACACCAACTGGGTAGTCGCTGCGCCGATAACTTCGGCGACGAAAGCGCCACTCCCGATGAAGGGCTCGTTGGCGCACTCGACCTCGAAGCTCACGCGAGTCGGCTCGGCCCATTCGGTGACGTGCACCTGCAGCTCCAGGACCCGCGTGAACGGGCCGAGGTCAACCTTGACGATCCATAGGCTGTCGGACTCATTCTGCTGCTCGAATCTCTGGTAGCCCGGCATCAGCGCGGCCCAGTTGCCCATATCTTTGACGAAATTCCAAACGATTGGCAGGTCCGCTTCGGCTTTGACGACGTGATGTACTTCTGGCATTGCGTGTATCCTCTCTGAACACCAGCTCCCACGCGGGCTAGCGCTTTGGCTCCTGGGCCGCGTACTGACCGGCCAGGTAACCAAATGCGATGGCTGGTCCTATTGTTCCACCCGCTCCGGCGTAGGCCATGCCCGTGACGCCGGCCATCGAGTTTCCGGCCGCGTAAAGTCCGGGGATCGTTTTCCCCCAGATATCAAGCACCTGGGCCCGCTCGTTCGTCTTGGCTCCACCCTTGGTGCCCAGGGTTCCCGGATAGATCCGGATGGCGTAGTAGGGCGGCGTCTCGAGCGGGGCGAGAGCAGGATTGGGCTTGTGGTTGGGATCGGCGTTGTGATGGTCGTAGACGCTAACGCCGCGCTTGAACTCCGGATCCTGCCCTTCACGAGCATGCGTGTTGAACTTCGCCACGGACGCCTCCAGTCCGTCCGGATCGATGCCGACGATCTGAGCCAACTCCCGCAGCGAGTCGGCTTTGGTCATCCAGCTCGGGGACGGCCGATGGGGCATTACGGTGGCCATGATGTAGGTCGACTTGCAGGTATGGTCGAATAGCATCCAGGCCGGGACATTGGGGAAATCGAACTCGACCGGGTCGAAGGTGTGGAAGGACCGCCCGATGTCGTTGTAGTTGTGCGCCTCGTTGACAAAACGACGCCCCTGACGGTTGACAAAGATGCACCCCGGCAAACAGCGCTCCCGCGCGATGATGCGGTTGAGCGGCTTGCCATCATACTCCTCACCCGGAATGTTGTACGTCGGCATCCACCAGGCCTCGCTCATGTTTCCGAGCGCCGCTCCCACTTGCTGGGCCATCAGCAGTCCATCGCCCTCGCAGGCCGGCGGCGAGGACGGCGCCTCCATGGGTCCACGCAGGAAAGCCTTGGCCAGATCCTCATTCCATTCGAATCCACCGGTGGCGATGACCACGCCCTGGCGCGCGCGAACAAAGAAGTCGCGACCGTCTTTCTCGGCCCGCACGCCCACGACCGCGCCGTTCTCGGTGATCAGCTCGCGGCCCCGTGTCTTCAGATGGAGCTCAACGCCTTGCTGGACGCAGTGCTGGATGAGGGGCATGATCAGCGCCCGGCCTCCGGACCGAAGGCCATTGTTATGGCGCTCGAACAGCATCTGGAAATCGAGGTTCTCAAGCCCCACGGACAGCTCGCACATCATGATGGGAAGGAGAGCCATGGCCGATAGGCGAACCTCCTCCTCCAGTCGATCGCCCAGCTCGCCCAAGGGCTTCAGATCGAACAGCGCCGGCTCCAGCGGTCGTCCCGCGGACTTGCCCCCCTCGAACTCGGGGTGGTAATCGGGATACCGAATGGCCTGAAAACGGGTGGGGGTCTTCTCCTCGAGAAAGCGGATCGCCTCGGGGCCCACGTCGATAAAGGTCTCGATCAAAGGCCAATCGCCCTTGACCGCTCCCAGCCGCTTCATGTAGGTGACGACCTCTTCGCGCGAGTCCGAGATACCCAGATCGGCCATGTGATGGTTGCGGGGCATCCAGGTCCCGGCGCTCGAGACGGCCGTGGTGCCGCCCCATTTGTCCGTCTTCTCCAACAGGGCCACGCGCGCGCCGTGTACCTGTGCCGCGGCGGCGGCCGTCAGCCCTGCCGCGCCCGATCCAAGCACGACAACGTCGACGTCAACGTCCCATTGTGCTGGTAGATTTGTGGTCATGTGCTCCTCCTCGAAACTCTGACAGTACGCCTTGGTATACTCGTGCTCACGGATATCTCAGCGCGCCAATCTTACCAGGACAGGAATCCGCCGTCGACGTAGATCGTGGTGCCCGTGATGAAGCTGGCTTCATCGGACGCGAGAAAGATCGCGGCGCCAGCAAGTTCTTCGGGCTGCCCCCAGCGCCCCAGCGGAATGCGCTGCAGAAGCCGAGCGCTGATTGTCTCGCTGGCACGGAAAACCTCCGTCATCTGCGTGACCATGTGGCCGGGGCCGATGCAGTTGACCCGGACCTTGTAGCGACCCAGGTCGATGGCCATAGCCTTCGTCATCAGCTTGATCCCGGCCTTGGACGCTGCATACCCGGCGTTGCCCGGGGTCGCAACTTCGGCGGCGAGCGAGGTGATATTGATGATCGAGCCACCGTGCTCCGTCATCTGACGCGCGGCGGCCTGGCTGCACAGGAAGACGCTCTTCAGATTGACGCTGATTATACGATCCCACTCTTCTTCTGGATACTCCAGGAGACGGTAGGCGTGGACGATGCCGGCGTTGTTCATCAGGACGTCGAGCTTTCCGTACTCGCCGATAGTTCGATCGATCATTTGCTGGACCTGATCCCGTTTGGAGACATCGATTTGGACCGCGATGGCGTGCCCGCCCTCGGCCACGATCTGCTGGGCCGTTTCCTCCGCACCCGGCAGCTTGACGTCCACAACGACGACCTTGGCCCCCTCTCGAGCGTAGCCCAGTGCGATGGCCTTGCCGTTCCCCTGCGCTCCGCCGGTGACGATAGCAACTTTGTCTTGCAGTCTCATTTCCCTCTCCATAACAGTCGATTTCGGTTCGTGGCCACCGCCGCGTCCGCGGCCCGAGTGAGCCGGCGCGAGGTCAGGACAATGCCACCGGCTTTCTCTTCCTGCCAAGGCTCGGCCCCTGCGTGGTCAGGAAGACGCCGGTGAGCACGACAACCGCACTCACGAGGACATAGATGGTCAGTCGCTCTCCAAGCAGGATAGCAGACCACACAACCGCCGTGAGCGGGATGACGTTGGTGAAGATCGCGGCCGTGCTGGCCGGTACGGCCTTCATACCTGCGTAGAACAGTACATAGGTGCCAACCGTTCCAAAAACAGCCATGTAGACGATGGCAAAGTAACCGACCACAGTCACCCGATCCAGGTTCTGCCAGGCAGGATCAAGCAGAGCAAAAAGCGCCAGCAAAATCGTGCCCCAGAGGCAGGCCCAGGCCGTGGCGGCCACCGGTGAGAAGATGCCGATCATCTTCTTGCTCAACGTGTTATAAAGGGCCGCTGCGAGAACAGATAAGACCACCAGGAGATCTCCGATATTGAACTGCATCTGGAGAATGCTAGTCAGCGAGCCCTGTCCGATCAGGTAGACGACCCCCAGAAACGACAGGATAATGCCCACGACTTGAATGGAGGTCAATCGCTCTCGCAAGAGTGGGATCGAGAACAGTGGCACGGCCATGGGCTGAGCGGCCGTGATTAGCGAAGCGTTCGTGGCCGTGGTAGTCTGAAGACCAAGGAAGAGCAACGCGTTGAAGCCGAAGATCCCCGTGATGCCCATGAGAATGAGTGTAGGCAGGTGGTGAGCCGTCGTTTTGCTCGGGCGTCCTTCTCGTATGAGCAGCAACGGCATCAGGATGGCGGTAGCAAGCACAAAGCGTAAGCTGGCGCCCGTCAGGGGCGACAACTCCTGGTTTAGAAACTTGGCCGCCACGTAGTTGCCACCTGACATAGCCATAGCTATGAACATCATGGCATAGGCACCGTAGGGTCTGGTCGCGGTGGAGCTATGCGCTACACTCGTCGTGCTCAAGACACCCTCCCGGTCCGTGTTACCAGCACAAGTATCCGCCATCCACGAAGATCGTCGTCCCCGTCACGAAGCTCGATTCCTCGCAGGCCAGGTAGATAGCAGCGCCGGCCAACTCCTCGGGCTGAGCCATGCGACCGAGCGGGATGCGCTGAAGGATTTGCGAGCTGATCTTCTCACTGCTGCGAAACGGCACGCTCATCTCGGTGATCATCGAGCCTGGGCCGATGCAATTCACCCGGATCTTGTATCGCCCAAGGTCAATCGCCATCACCTTGGTCAGTTGGGCAATGCCGGCCTTGGCCGCGCAGTACCCCGCCAGCCGCGGGAGGCCGCGCTCGGCTTGCAGAGAGGTGATGCTGATAATAGATCCGCCCCGCTCGGTCATGTGCCGGGCCGCGGCCTGGCTACACAGGAAGACGCTCTTGAGGTTGATGTCGAGGATGCGATCGAATTCGTCCTCGGGATACTCCAGAAAGCGGTGGGACTGAACGATGCCGGCGTTGTTCATCAGCACGTCGATCTGGCCGTACTCAGCCATGGTGCGGGACACCATCTGTTCCACCTGATCGCGCTTTGAGACGTCTACCGAGACCGCGATGGCGCGTCCGCCGCTCGCCACGATCTCCGCGGCTGTTTGCTCAGCCTTTTCCGCTTTGAGATCCGCGATGACGACGCTGGCCCCCTCGCGGGCATAAGCCACGGCGATGGCCTTGCCGTTGCCCTGCGCGGCGCCGGTGACAATAGCTACCTTGTCTTTCAGTCTCATGCGCTCTCCTTCGCTCGCGTGATAAGTCATCGAGGTCCCACCACTGTAGGCAATGTGCTCGATGACGCAAGGCTGCCTGACGAGCTATCCCCTCTCCCTTCGGGAAGGGAGAGGGCTAGGGTGAGGGTTCCCCGTTGGCTCTACCAGGCCAGATATCCACCATCCACGTAGATGGTTGTGCCAGTGACGAAGCTGGACTCGTCGCTGGCGAGAAAGATCGCGGCACCGGTCAATTCTGTCGGCTGTGCGTGCCGTCCCAGTGGCGTGCGCTCCAGCCTCCAGTCTTTCCCTTTCTGCGCGTCGATGAACGGCTGGTTCATCTCAGTGACAATCGAGCCTGGACCGATGCAGTTGACCCGAATGTTGTAGCGACCCAGGTCGATGGCCATGGTCTTGGTCATCACTTTGACCCCCGCCTTGGACGCGCAATACGCGGCCAGGCTGGGGAAGCCGGTTTCGGCTGCGATGGATGTGATGTTGATGATCGCCCCGCCTCGTTCGGTCATCTTCCGGGCAGCCACCTGACTGCACAGAAAAACGCCCTTGAGGTTCACGGCTATGATGCGGTCCCAGTCTTCATCGGAGAAGTTCAGGAAGCGCCGCGCGGAGGTGATCCCCGCGTTGTTCACGAGAACGTCGATCTGGCCGTACTCGGCAATGGTGCGATCCACCATCTGCTCGACCTGATCGCGTTTGGAGACATCGACCGGCACCGAAATCGCGTGCCCGCCTTCAGCGACGAGCTGCTGTGCGGTTTCCTGCGCAAGCGCCAGGTTCATGTCGGCGACGACGACTTTGGCTCCCTGGTGCACGTACGCCAGCGCGAGGGCCTTGCCATTGCCCTGGGCAGCGCCGGTGACGATGGCGACTTTGTCCTTGAGTCTCACGAGACCTCCTCAGAGCTGATTGACGATGACCAAGCGCTGGATCTGGTTGGTGCCCTCATAGATTTGCATGATCTTCACGTCGCGCATCCACTTCTCCAGTGGATACTCGCGCATGTAGCCGTAGCCCCCGAGGACCTGCACGGCATTGGTCGCTACCTCCATGGCCATGTCTGTGGCGAACGCTTTGGCCATGCTGGTCTCCTTCGTGCACGGCAGTCCTTTGTCGGCGAGCCAGGCCGAATGCCAATTCAGCAGCCGAGCCGCATCGATCCGCGTGGCCATGTCGGCCAGCATGAATCCGATGGCCTGTTGCTGGATAATCGGCTTGCCGAACTGAACTCGCTCCTTCGCGTAGTCCCGCGCCACCTCGAAGGCGGCCCGAGCCACGCCGACGGCCGCCGCGCCCACGTGGTTGCGCGAGCGGTCGAAGGTCTGCATAGCGCCGATAAAGCCCTTGCCCTCTTGGCCCAGGAGATCCTCGGCCGGAACGCTCACGTTGTCGAAATGGATCATGCCGGTGTGCGAGCAACGCACGCCCATCTTGTGTTCTTTCTTGCCCAGCGAGATGCCCGGAGCATCGCCGGGAACGATAAAGGCACTGATGCCCTTGCTGCCACGGCTCCGATCCGTGGAGGCGAAGACGACATACAGATCGGCGATGCCGCCGTTGGTGATGAAGCACTTGGTCCCGTTGATAATATAGCGATCACCCTTACGCTCAGCCGTGGTTCGCAGCCCAGCAACGTCGGAGCCCGCTTCCGGCTCGGTCAGGGCAAAAGCGCCCAGGCGGACCTTCTCCGGGTCGCAGAAGAGCGGAACGTACTTGGCTTTCTGCTCCTCGGTGCCCATGGCCAGGATCGGGGTGGCGGCCAGTGAGCAGCCTCCCATGGCCGTTGTGATGCCGGCACAGCCCCAGGACAGCTCTTCTCCGATGATCCCGTGCGTGAAGACGCTCTCCATGCCGCCACCACCGTACTCCTCGGGATAGAAGTACGATAGAAGGCCGATTCTCTGCGCCTTCTTCAACACCTCCCAGGGCATCTCTTCCTTCTCGTCTAGCTCCGCCGCCACCGGACGCATCTCGCGCTCCGCGAAGTCGTGGGCTAGCTTCTGAAAGTCCCGCTGCTCTTCGGTTAGCTCGAAATCAATCATGCGCGGTCTCTCCAGTGAGTAGGGGCGCGCTGCACCGCGCCCAACCCCGACGCGCCTAGGAGACAAGGGCGAGCGCGATAGGACTAGGCGCGACGCATCGCGCCCCTACGAAGTTTCGATATCTACAATTCGTGCGCCAGTTCCGTAGCTTCTCGGAGCGCCGCGTTGATACGACGGACACCGGCCGCGTCGCCGATCACGTAGAGCTCATCCAGCTGCCCCTTAAGCTGCTCCGCCAGATGAGTATCGGGCCGGTAGCCGACAGATAGGACCGTGGCATCCGCCTCGATGGTCTGCTGCTGCCCCTCCCGTTCGATCAGCACCCCGGCATCGGTGATTTCGAGAGCCTTGCTCTTCGTGAGCGTCGCCACACCCAACACGCGGAGCTGATCCAACAGGACCCAGCGGTTACTCGGCGATATGTCAGCGCCGATGCGCGGCAGCATCTCCACCAGAGTAACCTGCTTGCCACGCATGGCCATGAGCTCGGCCGTCTCACAGCCAACCCAACCAGCGCCGATGATGACGACACGCTTACCTTCCAACGGCTTGCCGCGTAGAACCTGATCGGCCGTCACCACGTTCGGGCGATCCGCGCCCGGGATGCGTGGAACGATCGGCTGGGCGCCGTTGGCGACCACCACGGCCTCTGGATGCAGCTCCGCGACCATGGCTGGGGTGACCTCTGTCTCGACCTGAACACGGGCACCGGACTTTTCAAGCTGCCCGATCAGATACTGGCGGAACCCCGCCAGCTCCTCCTTGTGCGGCGCGACCGTGCCGGGGACTAGCTCGCCCCCCAATTGTGGCGAGCGCTCGCACAGCGTGACGTCATGGCCGCGCTGGGCCGCGATAGTGGCCGCCTGCATTCCCGCGGGGCCACCGCCGATCACCAGGATGCGCCGAGGCCGCTTCGTGGGATGGAGGCGCAGTTCCTCCTCGCGACCACAGAAGGGATTGATAGAGCAGCGCACCTCCAGGTTCTGAAAGGCCCTGTCGAGGCAATCGCAGCAGGCTACACAATGGCGGATATCGCCAAGGCGGCCCTCCTGAGCTTTGCGAATCCACTCCGGCTCGGCTAGCCAGGCTCGCCCCATGGTGATCAAGTCAGATTGGCCGGATCGCAGGATGCGCTCGGCCACTTCCGGATCGTTGATCCGGTTGCAGGCCGAAACTGGAACGCTAACCGCCTGCTTGATGCCAGAGGCCAGATAGGCAAAGCCGCCGCGAGGCACGCTGGTCACTACTTGCGGGACCGGTGCCTCGTGCCATCCCGCCGTGACGTTGATGCAGTCGACGCCGGCGGCCACCAGGTGCTGCGCGATGACCTTGTTCGCCTCCAGGCTGAGGCCGCCCGGCATCAGATCATCAGCCGACATTCGGTAGATAACGGGGAAGCTCGCTCCTACCTGCTCTTTGATACCCCGCACGATCTCCAGCGGAAAGCGCAGCCGGTTCTCCAGGCTGCCGCCAAACTCGTCTGCCCGCTGGTTGGTGAGCGGCGAGAGGAACTGGGTGACCAGAAAGCCGGCCGCGCCGTGGAGCTCCACGGCGTCGAAGCCGACCTCTCGTGCACGTCGAGCGCCATCCACGAAGTCCGCGATCAAAAGGCGAACCTCCTCTGTTGACAGCTCGCGCGGCACCTCCGTTACGTTGTGCGGGCTCGGGATGGGCGACGGCGCAATGGGCTGCACCCCGGTGATTCCGGAACGCGCGTGCCGGCCCGCGTGAGAGAACTGTGCGGCCATCCGGGCACCCTCGGCATGGACCTCGCGAATGAGTGCGGCCCAGCCCTCCATGGCGTCGTCGAAGTAGATCGCCTCACTGGCGTGGCACGCCCGCCCCCAGCGCGGCGGATTCATGCTACCGGTGATGATCAGTCCGACTCCGCCGCGCGCGCGCTCCAGGTAGAACGCGCGCAGGCTGTCCGTGACAAACCCTTCATTCTCCAGCCCGGTATCCATGGCTGCCATGATGGTCCGGTTTCGCAGTTCCAGCGTCCCGATTTGGATCGGCTCGAAAAGCTTAGTGAAGTGCGGCATGCTGCTCGCCCCCGAACTGTATTCTTGCCCGCCTACTTCTTCGTGTAGTCGTAGAAGCCCTTGCCGGTCTTGCGACCGTAGCGTCCCGCCTCGGCCATCTTGATCAGGGTCTGGGGCATCTTCATGCGCTCGCCAAAGGCCTCTTCCATGCCCTTGCCGGAGTGGATCATCACGTCGATGCCGATCAGGTCGGCCAACTCGAACGGCCCCATGGGATAATTAAGCGCTAGCTTGATAGCCTCGTCGATTTCCTCCATGCTGGCCAGCCCTTCCTCGTAGATGCGGAGACACTCCAGCATGTGCGCATTCAGGGCCCGGCTGGTGATGAAGCCACTGGAGTCCTTGCAGACGACGCTTCTCCTTCCCAGGGCCGTCGACAGGTCCCGAGTGATCTGAATCGCCTCGTCCGAGGTCTGGACAGCTTTGACGATCTCGATCAGACGCATCATTTGGGGCGGGTTGAACCAATGCATGCCGCAGACCCGTTCGGGTCGCTTGGTGGCCGAGGCCATGGCCGTGACGCTCAGGTTGGAGGTATTGGAGCCCAAGACGACCTCCGGCCGCACGATCCGATCGAGCTCGGCGAAAGTCTCCTTCTTTAGATCCAGGATCTCCGGAACGGCCTCGATCACGTAATCGGCATCACGGGCAGCCTCTTCCAGACTGGTCACCGGCTTGATCCGACCAAGTACGATATCGACCTGATCCGCGGCCAGCTTCCCAGCCTTCACCGTGCGCCCCAGGCTGGTCTTGATGTACCCCAGGCCTCTCTCGAGAAATTCGTCGCTGATGTCTCGCAGCACTACGTCGAAGCCCGACTCCGCGCATACCTGGGCGATGCCGCTGCCCATGGTCCCGGCGCCCAAAACCGCGATCCGCTTGATCTCCATGACCTATTCTCCTCTTCGAGCTTGTTCTACCCTAGCGCAGGATAAGGCATCCCTCCGGAATGCCCTCACCCCGCCCCGCATTGAACGAAAGTTCTTTCGGGGGACACCCCCGAACCCCCGGCCTCGCGGCACCTACTGTCCGATGAACTTGACAGGGCGCTTCTCCAGGAAAGCCTTGCCGGCCTCCTGATGATCCCGCGTCGACATGATCAACTGCTGCGACAGCGCCTCGTACTCCAGCAACTCCGATAGCGTCATCTCGAAAGCCCGGCTCATGATCCGCTTCGAATACGTGATCGCGATCGGCGGACCCGCCGCGATCTTCTCGGCTAGCTCCCGCACAGCTCCCGCCAGCTCTCCCGCCGGCACCACTCGGTTCACCATCCCCAGCTTGTCGGCCAGCGCCACATCGATCGGACCCGGCAGTGCTGCCAGCTCGCGCGCTCGCCCCACACCCACCAGCCGCGGCAGGAAGTGCGCTCCCCCCACGTCCGGCAGCGGTCCGTCCACCGTCAGCAGCTCCCCAAAACTCGCCCGCTCTGACGCCAGGATCATGTCCCCAGCCAAAGCCAGGCTACAGCCCGCCCCCACCGCGGGTCCGTTCAGAGCCACCAGGCAGGGCTTGTCCATCTCAGCCAGCGTCAGCACGATCTTCTTCAGCAGATCCTGCTTCCCCGCTAATCCACTATCGGAGGCATCGCCTCCCACACAAAAACTCTCGCCTGCGCCGGTCAGCACCACCACGTTCCAGCCAGCCGCATCCCGTGCTTCCTGCAGGGCACTATCCAGCTCCTCCAGCATGGTCGTGTTCAACGCGTTGCCTGCCGCGGGGCGATTCAGCGTGATGGTCGTCACCCCGCCCGCGCTCTCCACCAGAATCGTCTGGTATGTCATCTCGTCCTCTCCTGTCCGAGCTATTTTCCGGCCCGTACGCCCACTTCCAGCGTCAGGTTCGTCCGCAGATCCT
>SCTZ01000128.1 GCA_004297765.1 Chloroflexota bacterium
GTGCTCTTCCGATCTGCCGAAGAATCCGCGCCCTGGGGATACGGATTCTTCGCGCTGCGGCGCTCAGAATGACAGGTAGCGTCTTCTCTGCGGTCGAACGCTAGTCCCGGAGACGCCCAGGAGGAATGAGGCGATGACCATGACTATAGATCCCGCGGCCGAGACCCATCACACTCTGACCATCGACGCGGAGGGCATCTACTACAAAGAGCTCAACGCGATGCTACGCCAGGCCGTGGCGGACGGCGTGCAGCGCATTGACATTCTCAACGTCACTGGTCAGCGCTACATCGGCACCGACCTGGATCGACCGGTGGAGATTCACGTGCACGGCACCCCCGGCAACGACCTGGGCGCCTTCATGAACGGTCCGCGCGTCCACATCTACGGTAACGCCCAGGACGCCACTGGCAACACCATGAACGAGGGCGAGATCGTCATCCACGGCAACGCGGGAGACATCACCGGCTACTCCATGCGCGGCGGCAAGCTCTTCGTGCGCGGCAACGTGGGTTACCGCGTGGGCATCCACATGAAGGAGTACAAGGAGAAGAAGCCGATCGTCGTGATCGGTGGCACCGCCCAGCCCTTCCTGGGCGAGTACATGGCCGGCGGCGTGCTTCTGGTCCTCGGCTTGACTCTTCCGGAGGGCGCCCCCCACAAAGCCAACTTCATCGGGACCGGCATGCACGCCGGCGTGATGTACATCCGCGGCACGGTCGAGAAGCACCAGCTCGGCAAAGAGGTCAGCATCCTGGAGCCCGACGACCAGGACCGCATTCTGCTGCGCAAGCTAGTCGCAGAGTACTGCGCCCACTTTCAGAAAGACCCCGAGCCAATCCTGTCCGGACATTTTATAAAGGTGCTGCCGCTGTCGAAGAGACCATACGGGAATCTGTATACGCCCGCGTGAGGCGGGGGACAGGCGAAACGCGATCTTTAGCAAGGGCGCCCGATTGGGCGCCCGTTTCTTTGTACCGTCTGTTCCGCGCAAACTCGAGCATTATCCAGATCCAAGGCACAGGACACCAGTGGTCGACCACAGAGAATATTCTAGCCTCTGTTCTCAGCCGGGGCCTTTCGGCTGTCATTCTGAGCCGGAGCCGCAGCGTAGGCGAAGAATCTCCCGGTTCGTCGTCCCAGCACAGCCTTTGATGTACATTCTCCGCATCTTCTGCGGAGAATAGAGCCCACGATCACCGCAGGCCACTCTGAGCGTTAACCGGCCCTCCGCAGCTTAGGCTTCCCAGTCCTGCGTACTCGCGGGCCCTGATGGAGGTGCCACCACCAGCGAGAAGGTGGCTTGTCCGGGGATGGCGGTACGTTCCCCGCGATAAGCCGATGATGCTTAACAAGAAGCTGATCCAGCCTCTCCAACTCAGCCATCTGCGCCTCGCCAAGGGTCAGCTCCGCCAATTGATCCCGTGTGCACAACAAATCGATCGTCTCCCCAGGATCGAGGAGCTCGAAATACTCTTCCTCGCCGGACGCTCGATCGGCCTCGCTCTCGACGCTCTCCAGATAGCGCCGGTAGCGCTCCAGAGCCTGTGCTGCTACCATCGCCAATCCTCCCTGCTGGGGCGCGGGCGGGCGCTACATGTTCCTGCAGAGTGGGGCATCGAGCCCGATCCATCATGTCCGCTCATTCTCACCGAACGGTCCCGCAAGGCAAAGACGAACCGCATTTATGAACTGCTCAACGTGAAAGGGCTTCCTCATGCACCCACAGTACAACCGCGACAGCTCTACTGGATCCCAATCGATAGACCCGGCTAAACCGCTAAGAAGCAGTATCGGCACTTTAGACGTGTCAGGGCTGGCTTTGACTGCAAGTGCCAACTCCCGCCCATCCATCTCCGGCTTCGCCAAATCAGTCACCAGGAGAGCTGGTTTCACTTTCTTGATGAGTTCTAGACATCGGTAGCTGGAAGGCTCACAATAGATCATCCGGTACCCTTCATCCTCAAGCACAGCCCTGAGGATCTCCATCGTTGCCTCGTGATCATCAGAAACCACGATGGCCTGTTCTGTGGCTTTCTCAGATGGTGCTCTCCACCAAGCGGCAATGCTTGCGGCAGTATTGCTGATGGCAATGGCTTCCGGCGTCGGGAAAGACTGCAAGACTTGGACACAGACGACCGTATCCTTCGCTTCCGCATGCATCAGAAAGGATGCCAAGATCTCGATTGCACGCTTGCGAACATCCGTCCGATAGTCCATCCTGTTGGCGATGCGCATCAGGCAATCGACCGCTCCGATTTGTTGCTCTTGATGCGGAGAGACTATCATTCTCTCCAAAGCTCGAAGCTCGGGGTCTGCTACATGGGTTGGTTCAAGCTTTTCGATCGCTTGGGAAGTACAGAGACCTACCCTGACATCGGCAAGTCCAATGGTTTCCCATAGGTCGAGATCGTGGTCTTCTCGCATGAAGACGGCAAGATACTCCAGAACGCCGAGCAGCGTTGGGAACTCCTGCATGCCCTCCGTGCAGCGGGTCACCAAGCGCTGTGCCGTATTCTCGTCCATCGATTGGTAACTCCGAAGCATCGCCCGCGCGATCACGTACTCCATGAACTCATCGTATGTGAAGAGGATGTTGGTGCAGCCTGTTGTCCCCTGGTCAGGCTCCTCTTCGAGAATGATGTCTTCTCCCAGGATAGCAACGTACAGACTCTCTGGGGATTCTAGATCCATCTGTCCCGATCGGATGACTACATCGTCTCGCCTGACAGACCGGCTCATCTTTTGCAACATCAGATCTGCCAGCTGAAACACGAATCCTTCGATATCTCGGGTTGTCCTTCGTCTCCTCGGCGCTGTATGTCGGATCGACTCCGACTTCCTGTGGAGGTAGTCATCAAAGAGAGACCTCAGTCTAATATCAGATACGTGTCCCAGATCCGAAAGTTCCGACGAGGATGGATCGCCATACGCATCGCAGAAGAAGCGCAATAGCAATGGGTGGGATAGCCTAGACAACGCTTCATGAGACAAACTCGCGTTGATCTTGTAGAAGTCAAAGTACGTCCTCACCGCGTCTTGTAGTTCGGTTGGCGAGTATGCGTCGAGATCCCCTTTCCACACCGACCATTGATCTTCGGGCCATAGCGAGGTGTCGAAAAAAGGCCAGTAAACGTCACGACATGTTGTGACGACTACAACTGGTTTGCCCCTGATCTCCCGCAAGAACTGAGCTATACGAACGTTGAGCAGTTCCGAATTCCGATGCTCATTGATGCCATCGATGAAGATGAGCAGATCCCTCTGGTTCCGCTGGGCCAACGAGACCAGGTTGCCAAAACTAATCTGCCGGCTGGAGACACAGGCAAGCGGACCGTTCAGCCTCAACTCCAGCAGTTCCTGAATTGAGGTTCGTTCTGTAACTCCCGATCGACCGGTAAGGAAAATGGCTAGTTTTTCTCTGCTGTACTTCTTTGCAGCGTGGCACATAAGGTTTGTTTTGCCCGTGCCGGCGCGACCCAAGATCACATGCATGCGACCCTTCCGACATTTCGGAATTAGCGTGAGGGTCGTGCGGCAATCAGGGGGCAGAGTGGAGTGGCGTTCCGGATGGATCAGGACATCCAGATCGACTTGCGCTCGCCTCCCAACGTAAAGGCCAGGAACGAACTTGTTGCCCACCATAGATGCGATCTCTGCCTCTACCTGGCTTCCACAGGCTTGAAGCACGGCTGGATAGTCGAACTCCCTGCGGTAATCGAGAAGAATCTGCGGTGCCACCAGCAGTTCACCTCGCTCCGCCGCAAACCTGATAGAGAGATCCAGCAGCTCAGGAATGGTCGCTAGACCGGTCAAGACGGCTTCTAGGTGTTCCTTGGTCCATAGCAGTATGTTCGGCTTCCTGCCTCTTCCGAGTGCATCGACTGACGTGCTATGGAACCCTGACATTGAAATAAAAAGCCCACGGGTTCCTTCGATTCTGCGATCAACCTTGCCCTGGAATGCGTACAGATCAGCCGTTGACTTCTTGTTGCTTTGCCACTTGGCCTCGACTAGATAGGTCCAGCCTCCATAGACAAACGCTCCGTCAATCTGCTCGCCGACGATACGAAACGGGTCCGTGATGCTAACATCTTGCTCCCGGAAAAGCGTGGTAAGCAATCTTTCAAAGGCATAACCTCTCTCAGCCTTATCACGGTTGGTCGCACCTTTCGTTTCAAGGCGTCGGAAGTCTTCTAACAGTGTGCTCAATTGCATCACGGGGATCCTTGGGTATCTAGATCATTGCCGCAGTTGTTTGGAAGCGACGTTCGTGATCGCGTCTATTCCAGGCGACGAGAAGTTAAACGAGCCACTCGGCTCAGGGCTTTGGGTAGCTGGAACAGTCGGAATCTTTCCCATCAATTCCTCAAAGCTTGTCTCTGCTTCCTTCGTGTAGGCAGCAGCCAACTCGTTCAGCCGCTCCTGCATGGATTGGAACGAGATTGTGTGACCGTTAATGATGGCTTGCTTCCCGCTAACGATGGGGCGAATAGATTTCCAATACGACTGTTTGAAGTCCTCGGCAAACTTGGTAGCGTCGATGATCAGCCGAGAAGCGCCGGACTTCATATGACTGGCGGGCTGGAACTTTCTGACCTCAATGCCCGGCTTTGCGAGGAAGGTATGGGCAAGCCCATTCCTGAGAAGAGACCTAATTGCGCTGCTGATATCACCTTTGACCTTGTAGCAGTGAGGGTCTGTCCGAGTGAGGAAGTGCTTCCAATACCAGCTGAACTGTGTATTGCCAAAGCTTGACGCTTCTTCGTCCATGCCAGCTTCAACTGAGCTAGGTTGCTCAAGACCGAGAGGGTATGGATAGGTCAGGGTCCCTAACAGCTCGATGCCAGCGAGGACCGTCATCACCATTGGATAGCCACAGTTGCCGTCACCATCGACCTTGATCTTGGCCATATTGTCGAGGTCGGCAAACAAGTACCCTTCAACGAACCTCTCCAAAAACTGCTTGATATCCATCGCTCCCCTCCAGCTGCCCTCCCTACAGGCCCAGTCATAGTCGCCCGGTAACAGTCACTTGTTGCACACCATACTCTACGGCGGTTGGTTTGGCTTCGGTTTTCTAGTGAGACACAATTGATGGCGTTGGCTGTACGATTAGTGTAAGGGCATAGTTGATACGTCCGAGCACCCCCGTGGCGAGTTCTTCAGGGATCCGTTCCATTTGTTGTGCCACCTGACCCTTTAGGTCGGCTTTGTCGTCTATATCAGTGACGTGCCTCAATCTCCTTCCGAGGATCACCTCAGTTGCAGCAGGACATGCACCCCCGTGCGGCGCGGCGAGTTGCGCCTTGGCGAGACGGGGACTACGCTCACTAGGCGTCTTGCGCGCACATCGCATTCAACGTCCTTCGGGATTGCGCGTTTGCCCGGCCGCGCTCGCCTGTCGAACCCGAGATTGGCGTCGCGACGCGCCACGTCGGCAGATCGAACGGCTGCGTGCACCTGCTCCTGTAGGACGCCTCTGCAGAAGCGCTACCTTCAGGGGTTCCCGGTGTAGGTCACCGGCTGCATATCAGACGGGGCATAGCACGCCCGCCCGTAGAATACCCTCGTCGTGTTCGCCTGTCAAGTCCTATCCCGCCAGACCGATTGAGACCGTTCGTGGGCACGAGATATACACCGCGTCCATAAGGGAGTTGCGGCACTGCTCCACACGGGGGCGTTGAAGATCGTTAGGACTATGCTCTTTCCCGTAGGCAACTTCATCATCCGACTGCTAGACCGCCGCGGTCTCGGAGACCGCGGCGGTCGGTCCGATCAGGAACGGACCACCGCGAAACAGTATTACAGGTACGGAAAACGGACCGGGGAAGGGGAGATTCTTCGCTGCGGCTCAGGATGACAGAGGAGCGCTTGAATCTAGGCACGGCCCCGGTGACTACTTGACTGGAGAGGACGAGGGCAAAGTCGATCGCGCAACTCCCCGCAGGGCTCAGTCGAACCGCCACCGCACCGCGGTCCCCGGAAAATCCTGCTCCAGCCACGTATGGGCCAGCCGAGGCCGCAAGGCATAGACCACCTGCGCGGTGTTTGCGATATCCGGCCGGAGTTGGTATTTCGCCTCGTAGGCGTCCGCGAAGCGGGACAGGAGGGAGGGATCGCTGACATCCTCGGCCGTGCCTTCGAGGATCACCACATCATCGCCGCTTTCGAGGTGCACGACCAGGGCCGGATTGGCGGCCAGATTGCGCCCCTTGCGTGAGGCACGCTCCGTAGCGAAGTAGAAGGTTTCGTCGAGCCAGAGACCCCAGACCGGCACGGAATGCGGGCGTCTATCTGGTCCTGCCGTCACCACCCAGTAGTTCCGCGCGCTCGCCAGACCGGCGCTGACGACGTCCCAGTCGAGCGCGTCGGCATTTGGCGTGGGGTGAATGCCGTAGCTTGCCGGCATGTGTGGACGCTCCGGCCTGGGTTTGGCGTGACGATGCGGATGCTCCCGTATCGGACAAGCATAATCTCCTAACTTCCCACTCACATCTCCAGCGGCGCCTCGTAGAGCACATAGACCGCCGGCGATTCCCAGACCCGCACCGAGAGCGTATTCAGACCCTGGCCACGGAAGCTCCGTGCCATGTAGCGATGGATGTGACGCGCCACCACCTCTCCGGTCGAGTTGAGACCTTGAAAGTGCTCCAGCGTGTCCAGATCCTGGTACTGGAGGGCCCCGACCACCTGGTTGGCCGCGGTCTGTAGCCGATTCAGGTCGAGTAGGGTGTAGTCATGCCTCAGGCCGTCTCCCCGTACGCAGATCTCAACTCGATAGGTGTGACCATGCAGACGCGTGGCCGGTCCGAAATCGCCTTGCAATCGATGGGCCGCCTCGAATTGCGTCACCACGCCGACTTCGTACACTGACATACCTCCCCTCGCGCGTCCGGGTTGGGCCGCGTAGCGTCGTCCCCACACGCCAATCAGCTTCGTGCCGCGGGAGGGACGAAACTTGACTGTTGATCGCTGACTCGCAATGGCTGATTGCTCACTAATCATACGTCAACACCACCTGTATGGTCATCTCTGGCGATCGATCGATCAGCACAGAACCAATACGCAGGCCCCCAGCCGGGTCACCTCATCGACGCGCGCCTCCCCCTGGCACGTGGTGACAATGATCGTGGTCTCCAGCGTCGTGCTCAGGACAGCCGCCGTCCGAGCAAGTCGCAGCTTACTGTCGACCACGACGCACAGCGGATTGCGCCCCGGCACCGGACGAACTGTCAGACGCGGATCGTCGCGCAGGGCTGTCCCGATGCCAACCAGTACCGCTTCCTGCTCCGCCCGCAACCGATGCGTATAGAGCAGAGCAGGCTACTTGCTGATCCACTGGGACTGTCCCGTGCGCGTCGCGATGCGGCCGTCCAGCGTTTGCGCATACTGCAGCGTGACGGCAAGCCACGCTGGGCCCGGCTCGCGCCGGTCAGTCCCACACAGGTCGCCCATGGTTATGCTCCGTGATGAGAGATCTGGTCCCGCGCAAGCACCGAGGGGGTCGAGAACGCACGTGGACGAGCTAAGGACAGCAAGATCCGTGCCAATGATGAGGGGCTAATACGTTTGAGCGGCTTGATGGGACCGGGGAGTGGTCAGCGGCCGACAGGCATAGCATCTGACCGATCGGTCCGATCGGACTGATCGGTCAGATGCTATGCCTGTCGCCTCACACGTGGCGTATTCCTGGCACAAGTGAGGCAATGGTGAGGAACAAGGTAAAACGAAGCAAGGAACACAGGCTGTAGGCTAGCTAGCCCCTGACCCCCTCTAGCCGGGCCTGGTACTGCTGCCGGTAGTACTCCATATACTCGCCGGTCTTGATCTTGCGCCACCACCACTCGTTCTCGACGTACCAGCGCAGGGTGAGATCCAGGGCCGTCTCGAAGTCGTGGCGCGGACGCCAGCCCAGGGCGTGCAGCTTGGCACAATCCAGGGAATAGCGCCGGTCGTGCCCCGGACGGTCGGCCACGTGCTTGATAAGCTCCTTCGACTTGCCGAGCGTGTCCAGAACGCGGTGGGCGACCTCCATGTTGACCTTCTCGTTGCCGCCACCCACGTTGTAGACCTCGCCGACCTGTCCCTGGTGCAGCACCAGGTCCAGCGCCTCGCAGTGATCCACCACGTACAGCCAGTCGCGCACCTGCATTCCGTCGCCATACAACGGCAAAGGCTCGTCGTCGATGGCGTTGGTGACAAACAAGGGGATGAACTTCTCGGGGTACTGATTAGGGCCCAGGTTGTTCGAGGCCCGCGTGATCACCACCGGCAGCCCGTAGCTGGTGTGATAGGCAAGCACCATCAGATCCCCGCCGGCCTTGCTGGCCGAGTAGGGGCTGCGCGGAGTCAGCGGACTTAGCTCATCGGTGGAGCCAACCTCCACATGACCGTACACCTCGTCGGTGCCCACCTGGAGGAATCGCTCCACTCCTGCTCGGCGCGCGGCCTCCAGCAAAACGTACGTTCCGTGAACATCGGTGAGGATGAATCCGCCCGCATCGAGCAAAGAGCGGTCCACGTGCGTCTCGGCCGCGAAGTTTACGACGGCACTGACCTGATATTCGCGTAGCAACTGCTCGACCAGCGGCGCGTCGGCGATGTCGCCGTGCACAAAGCGATAGCGCGGGTCGTCAGCCACATCCAGCAGGTTGTCCAGGTTTCCCGCGTACTTCAAGGCGTCCAGGTTGACCACGCGATACTCCGGGTACTTCCCCAGGATGTGACGGACGAAATGCGAGCCGATAAAGCCGGCCCCGCCAGTAACAAGTAGCGTCTTCATGCTGCGTTTCCTTGCTTATGGTATCCCGATTCGGCTGTGATCGCCCAGCATCAGCTTGTACGCCTTCGGCTTGATGGGCGATCGATTGATCTGTACGTTGCGGCCGATGAGGCTGTCCTCGATGCGCTCGCGGATGTCCAGAATGCAACAGTTCTCCAGCACGATGCTGTGCTCGATCTCGCTTTCGGAGATCAGACAGTCCATGTAGATGGAGGAAAACGGTCCCACGTAGCTATTGACGATCCGCGTGCGCTCACCGATGATGGCAGGCCCGCGCACAACGCTGTTCACGATCTCCGCGCCCTGCTCGATCACCACTTTGCCGATCAGACGAGACTCGGCGTCCACCCGACCGTCGACGCGCTGCTCCAGAGTCTCCAGGATGAGCCGATTGGCCTCCAGGATGTCTTCCATCTTCCCGGTATCGATCCACCAGCCTGTGAGCAGATGAGCTCCCACGCGGTAGCCGTTGTCGATCAGGTACTGAATGGTCTCGGTAATCTCCAGCTCGCCACGCGCGGACGGCTTGATGCTGTCCACCGCCTCGAAAACGTGATGGTCGAACATGTAGATACCGATCACCGCCAGGTCGCTCTTTGGCTCTCGCGGCTTCTCAACCAGCCGGACGACCTTGCCTCCGTCCATCTCGGCGACACCGAAATCCTGCGGGTTCTTGACCCTGTTAAGGAGGATCAGCGAATTGAGGTCGTTCTCCTGGAAGTGTTGCACCAGCGGCACGATGCCATCACGGATGAAGTTGTCGCCAAGGAAGAGCACAAAACGGTCGTTACCCACGAAGGGCTTGGCGATTTTGACGGCATGCGCGATGCCCAGGGGGGCATCTTGCGGGATATACGTGACATTGCAGCCAAACTTGCTTCCGTCGCCCACGGCGGCCATTACCTGGTCGGCCGTGTCGCCGACGATCACACCGACATCCGTGATGCCGGCCTCCACCAGATCCTCGATCGCGTAGAAGAGCACGGGTTTATTGGCCACGGGAACCAGTTGCTTGGCGCCGGTGTATGTCAGCGGGCGCAAGCGCGTGCCTTTCCCGCCGCTGAGGATCAAGCCTTTCATGCTTTCCATCCTGGACTAAGCAATGCATCCGGCAATTCGTTTTCGCTTTGGTAGGGGCGTGATTCATCACGCCCAGCGCCCCCTACCCCGCCAGGCGCAATGAATTGCGCCCCAACGAAACGCCTATAGACCTACCGGATGTACCCCTAGGAGTTGTCAGATCTCGTCAATCATCTTGCAGCCTTCGGCCACAAACAGGACCAGTGGACGCAGGATGACGACTGGCTGCCGGCAGTCATCCTCTCACCATTGTACACGGAAGGGAAGCTTACCGCCAGAACAGCCAACTCTTATGACCGCGTGCCTGCAGAATCGGCTCGGGGGAAACCTCCTCACCGGCCAGGATTCTCTCCGGAGTCCGCTCGACCATGGCCAGGGCGGAGTCCTCCCCGATCAGCTTGGCTGCCATCCGGACAGCCGCGCTGAGACGCGGTGCGCGCGCCCCCTCGTAAGTGTGCGCGTCGGAGGCAATGATATGTACCAGACGACGCTCCACAAAAACCTGGGCCGTCTTCTTCACCATAGAGCCCCAGGCGCCGAGAAGGGAGCCAGCCGTAACCTGTGCCAGGACTCCCCGCTCCACCAACTGCTCTAGCAGGCGATGGTCTTTCTGGATGCCGTTGTTACGCTCGGGATGCGCTAGGATGGGATGGTAGCCCCGCAGCTGAAGATCGAAGAAGACCTGATCGACGTACCGGGGATAGCTCTGTAGAGGTAGCTCCACCAGCAGATAGCGCGTGTCATTGAGCGGAAAGATGGACCCGGACTCCAGTTGCGCGGGCAGATCAGGGTCCAGGTAAATCTCCAGGCCCGGGTGAACCGTCACGTTCACTCCACGGACGGCAAGGACCGCCCGCAACTCAGCAACGCGGGTTGCCAGGTCCTCCCGGCTCGCACCTCCACCCCACTCCGCGCCGTGGGGAGTGGCCACCAACCGGGTAATACCATCCTCAGCAGCAACCTGGGCCATACGGATGGAGTCCTCGAGCGTCTCCGCGCCATCGTCGAGCCCGGGCAGGATATGCGTATGCAGGTCAATCAAATCTGGCAACTCAACGGTATTATGGTAATACGAGATACATCATCTGCGGGCGGCCAACACGTCGTCAGGGATAGCCACAAGCAGACCGAAACTTGTGTTGATCTCGTCCTTCTTTCCCAAGAGATGTTTTCGGTCATAGGTCGCGAGGTAGGTAGCCTGGGCAGCTATGGCGGCAGCCACAATTGGCGCGTCTTTAGGATTTACGACCTCGGCGACCTCGAGCACAAGTGCTGGCGCAGGATCGATGATGGCAGCAAGGAGGGTTGCCTGGAAAACCTCAAATGCTGGCAGCGCCCTGGGTTGCTTCTTGGCTAGATTGCGCTCTGTTTCCTGAAGAACCAACGTCGAAAGGTGGAGCTGGCACTGTCCGCGCAACCCGTCGAGGATAAGGTCGCGCGCCCGGCCATGGTCCGAGATCGCGGCTGCGATGAGCACTGTGGAGTCGACAAAGACGCTACTCGCCTTGTTTGTCTTTGGGAATGCCATAGAGTTCTTCGATGAGTGTAGTCCGCTCCTGCCGACCGGACTCGATTAGCTCCTCCAGTGTTAGCCCCTTCTCGCGCAGGAGTTCCCCGATGCGATTGAGGGCCTTCATCGCTACAACTTCCTGCGGCATAATAACGACGCCGTCTTCCGTCGCCTCCACGGTAACTAGATCACCTTTTTTCAGGCCAAGCTTGCGCCGTACCTCGGCTGGGAGGGTGACCTGACCTTTTTCTTGAATCCGGACAAGCTTGCGTTCCGGCATAGCCATAGTTGTTGAAACTCCGAAAGTCATACCTTCCGTAGTATACCACTGGGTAGCAGATTTTTCCACCTCACGATCCAGTTTCCAGTTCTGCCCGCAGCCTGTATCCTCGCCCCACCTTCACTAGCTTCACCAGGTGATCGATGATCTCGTTCGTGGCCTTGACGTTGCCCATGGACATGATGTGGAAGCCATCCACCTCGCCATGCAGCTCTTCCACGAACTCCTGCGCGATCTGCACACCGGTGGTCCCACCCTTCAATCGCTCGATCACCGGCTGCGGAATGCTCACGCCTTCCACTTCCTTGTTCATGAACTCGGCCATCTTCAGACCACGCAGCGGCATCACGCCCACCAGGATAGGTAGGCCCAGAGGACGCACTTTCTCCAGAAAGGCACGCGTCTGAGCAACGTCGAACATGGGCTGGGTTTGGATGAAATGGGCACCAGCCTCCTTCTTGCGCTCCACATTGCGGGCAACGGCATCCAGGTTGGGCGCCGCCGGTGCCGCTACGGCCGCGATCAGGAAATCCGTGTGGCCGTTGATCTGGTCGCCGTTGTAGTCGACACCGCGGTTGAGATCAGCGATCATCTTGATCAGACGCACCGAGTTGACATCGTAAACCGCCTTGGACGGGTAGGGTCCCGCCGACGGCGGATCACCGGTAGTTGCCAGCACCGCGCGCAGTCCCAGAGCGTGGGCCCCCAGCAGATCTGCCTGCAACCCCAGGATGCTGCGATCGCGACAGGTCAGATGCGGAATCACCTCGATGCCCAGCTCGCGTTGGATGAGATATCCTACCATGAAGGCGTTCATACGCAGTCGGGCGGAGGCGCAATCGATGGTGTTCAAAGCATCGATGTGGTGGTAGGCCCGCGCGTCTTCGAGCGACTTGGCCACGTCGGTGCCGTTAGTGCCCCCAAGCTCCGTCGTTAGCACGAACTGCTCGCCCAGCTTCTCCCTGAGTCCCATGCTGATCCTACCTCCAGCGCTTCTCGATCCGATCGTCCCCACGGACTACTCAGAGTATAGGCGCAAGCCGGAGCGCATGCAAGCCAGGATCCAGCGACATAGCTTGCATCCTCGGTCGGTATGCGTTAAGTGCGTCGTTCCTCAAGTACGGCGATCTGGCGACGCTGTTCCCTCTCCCTTGCGCACAAGGGAGAGGGTCAGGGTGAGGGTTCAGCCCCTGACGGCGATAGATCGCCGTCCCGGACAAATGAAGGCCCGGGGGACCCTCACCCCTACCCCTCTCCCTTTGCGAAGGGAGAGGAGATGGCACGTCAGCTATCCCGATGTCATCGAGACCGAAGCCCGCCTGCTCTTGATCTTTCCGCTGAAGAAAGTCCCACAAAGGACACATCACTTGAGGAACGACGCACTAAGTTATGCCCATGGAGAAAGAGCCGCTGAGCTAGCGCGATCGACTACGACCGTGCCAGCGTAGGGACGGCGAATTTCTTCTCCTCGGCGGACGTGCCCACACGGCGTGTCCTTCTAAAGGGACGAAGCGGCACCGCGGGTACCTGATCCTCGTCGGTCTGCACGCCCTCAACCTTCAACGCCGCTTGCCCGGAGCGTGCACCAACGCGTCGCTCCAACATGTAGCCGAAGCCACGCACGGTGAGAATATACGGTGCCTCGCCTGACGGCACCGCAAGTTTGTTCCGCAAGTGGCCAACGTGTACCTTGACGATCTCCTGGGCCTCCTGGTCGCCGCAGCGGTAGCCCTGTGCCATCTCCAGCAATTGTGGGGAGGAGACGACCCGTCCCGCGCTGGCCGCCAGGGACCATAACAGCCGAAACTCGGTCGGCGTCAGAGTCAGGCGACGATCCCGTAGCACGGCCTCGCAGCGATCCAGATCCAGCCTGAGATCACGAATCCTGAGCACGCGCTCCTCCGTCATTTTGTCCAGGCGGCGGCGGCGCAAGAGGGCCCGCACATACGCCAGCGTCAGCTCCGGATTGCATGGCGGCGGAACGTGGGCGTCGGCTCCGGCCTCCAGCCCCTGAATCACGTCCCTGCAGTCGGCTTGCGCTCCCACCAGCAGGAGGGGGGCCGTGGTTGCCTCGCGGACCCGACGGCAGATCTGCGTAGCGCCAGCCTCCCACCGGCCGAGCTTCAGCACGATCACGTCCAGGCTCGCGCTCTCGACCATGGTCAACCATTGATCAGCCGGTGCTGCCCAGCGCGGGTCGAGTCCGGCGTTTTGGAGCACAGATTCCAGCGAATTGGCGGTGGAGATATCGTCATCCACTATAAGCACGCTGGCCGGTCGCGGTGGCCGATTGTGCACGCCTATCCTCCTAACTCGCTACCCCAGGAAGCCCTGTCGTCAGATGCACGTCGCAGTGCCACTTAGTCGAACAGGCGACATCGGCGCATCCGCTGTCAGGACGCCATCCTGCATATCAGGTCGAACACTAGCTACGACCGCATCGGCAAGCGAGATCCAGATTGCCGCGATCGCAGGAGAGGCAGGCGGGACCCATCCGTGGTTCTAGCATGCTCTCTACCTATGGAACATCGATCCACTAGCAGAAGGATTGTATGGTCCGATTGTGCCATCGCGGCTATTCTAATAGTTCTATTGACACACCTGATACGACCCTTACCATACCTTCACCATCCGCTCACCGCACCTTTACGGCCAAGAGTCAGATGCCGGTTTAGAATAGCACTACGAAGCGAGGCAAGACCACATTTGAATAGCTGCTCCGATAAAGGCAAACCCGTCGAAAGGCGGGGACGCAAAGTCACGGGTCTACGGTCCTTCAGCAGAAGGGCTAGGATAGCCGGACCGCCGAAGAGATGTTCGGAGTCGTCAGCGCCCATTGCCCGAAGTGCAGGCACGTGCTGAGGGTAATGGGCGTTTTGCTTCTCCAGCAAACCCGGCACAAGAGAGCAGCGGAAGGAGAGACGAATGGCCAGACCAAGGCGAAAACTCGGGATCATTCTCCTCGCGATCACGCTCGTGCTAGGTCTTCTGCCTGGAGCGAGCAACGCCGCGTCGATCAAGTGGGACAAAATCGACCCGGCGCTCCGCGCCCTGATGGATCAGAACCCCGACGGCACCTACTCGATCATCGTTGAGGGCGCCACCCCCGCGGCCCAGAGGGCGAATCTACACAGTAACATCCAACGTGCCGGACGCGCAGCTGAGAGTATACTTACCAAGAAGGGAAGGCCGCTCGCCACCCTGGGCATCATCGGCGGAGTCGCCGCCGCCGCCTCCTACTCGACCGTGGCGTCGCTCAGCCGGGACCCATTCGTGGCGTACATCCACTACGACGCTCCCGTGCGGGCGACAGCAGATCCGATCGACAAAGCCAACGTCTGGGAGCAGGTGGTCAAGGCAACTGACGCCTGGGATCTGGGTTACACCGGCAAGGGCGTCGGCGTGGCCGTGCTCGACTCCGGGATCAGCTCCGCCACTGATCTTACTCGTCCCAACAATCGCGTGATCGCTAGGGCCAACCTGGTCGGCGACTCCCCGACCACACTCGACCCTGGAGGCCATGGCACCCACGTAGCCGGCATCATCGCCGGCGATGGCTACTCCGCCCCAGCGGATGCCAGGAGTACTTATAGCGGCGTCGCGCCGGATGCCAATCTGATCGACGTTCGCGTCCTCGGCTCGGACGGCACTACCAGCCTGTCAACAGTCATCAGGGGCGTACAGTGGACCATTCAGAACCGCAACCTCTATAACATTCGAGTCATGAACCTATCCCTGGGAGCAGTCGTTCCGTCCAACTATACTTACGCCACGGATCCACTGGTCGCGGCCCTGGACATCGCCTGGCTCTCCGGCATCGTGGTCGTCGCAGCGGCGGGCAACAGCGGACCCACGGCGGGCACCATCAACACCCCGGGCACCGGCCCCATGCTGATCACCGTCGGCGCTCTGGACGACAATATGACCAGCAAGACAGGCGACGACGGTGTCGCGACGTTCTCGTCGCGCGGACCCACACCCGATGGCTACGCCAAGCCAGATCTCATCGCCCCCGGTCGCCGCATCATCTCGTTGCGTGCCCCTGGCAGCTATCTCGACAGACTGCTACCAGATAGAATCATGACCACAACCGTCGGCAGCACCTACTTTCGACTCAGCGGGACATCCATGTCCACACCCATCGTAGCCGGTACTGCCGCCCTGCTGATCCAGAAGAATCCGAGCCTCAAGCCGGATCAAGTCAAGTTCATCCTTGCCGATACCAGCCGCCACCTTGAACAGAAAGATGATGCAAATATTGTCGGTGCGGGTGTCCTCGACGCCCACGCCGCCGTCAATAGCAACATTACGGGCCGCGCCAACCTCAATAAGCGCCCTGCCGATGGCTTTGCCCGTGCCATCCTACCACTACTCAAGGGACAGCCTCTGACATGGCGAGATACCAGTTACGCCGGCCGCACCTGGACCAACATCACCTGGGATAATATTACCTGGGACAACATCACCTGGGACAATATCTTGTGGGATAACATCACCTGGGATAACATCACCTGGGACAACATTACCTGGGATAATATCACCTGGGACAACATTACCTGGGACAATATCACCTGGGACAACGACGCTCGGGACAACAACGAGCGGGACAAAGATGCTCGGGACCGCAACACCCGGAAGAACAACGACCGGAGCAACCGTCAGCACACCGTGCAGTCTGACAGCTTCACCGGACCGGGCGTAACCATTGATTAGCCGGTCATTGTAGATTGGGGGAGACAAAAACGTGGAGACGAGTGAGATGATCAGAAAGCTGTACATCGCCGTCGCTGCCGCAACCGGCGTTGCACTGCTCGTCTTTGCCCTTCCGGCGCTGTCTGTTGAGGACTGGACGTCTATCGCGCTGCTGGCCGCGCTCTGCGCCGTCAGCCAGCGCGTCCCGGTGTCGCTCTTCGCAAGCAGCACTATCTCCGTGTCCGTGGAAGCCTTTCAAGGCATGACGTCCGATCGTCCGTACCAGCCGGTGCGCTCACGAGAGCAGGACTTGAGCGAATTGCGCAGAAACGCCGACACCCAGTTCGACACGCAAGTGGTGGATGACTTCGTCGCGGCCGACGAGGCCGTCCTGGCCAGCGAAAGCCGGCCTTCGGAGGTGGACCTGTCGCTCTTCCTCCGCCAGCGGCCGACCATCCAGGTGGGAGTGTAGGTCATGGCACTGGATACCAGCAGCTCTTCCAGGTCTGTAGCTGGAACGATGCGATCCGATGTGGCTGCTCTGCTATGGAAAGGACAGGCATCAGCTATGCACCAGTACGGAATAGAGAGACTATCCCCTGCGGCAACAGCCAAGATCGACGATCTGCGTGTCCCGCACGAAGGGCTGCTGGCTTCCACCTTCGCTGTGATCACACATGTGCTCCGCGCCCGGCGTTGCTCGCTGATGCTTCTGGATGATGACCAACACCTCGTGGTAAGCAAGTCCCACGGTCTGGGTCCGGAGGTGGTGGCCGGTACCAGGCTCGCCATCGGTGAGCGCATCGCCGGGCAAGTCGCGGCGACGCGCAAGCCACTGCTCATCACCAATGCCGGCATGACCGTCCCGGAGGTCAACTACGGCAACTACGCGACCAGGTCCTTCATCAGCGTACCCATCAGCTCTGGCAACAAGCTCTACGGCGTGCTCAACGCCGCCGACAAGACCGGCGACATTCCGTTCGACGAGTTCGATTTGACGACACTCACCCTCCTTGCGCAGCATGTGGCCTCCTGCATTGAGAACGCCGAGCTGCACCAGCGCATCGCCCGACTGGCCAACACCGACGGTCTGACCGGTCTACACAACCACCGCTACTTTCAGGAGCGCCTTGACGAAGAGCTGAAGCGCGCCCAGCGCTTCGGTCTGACCGTCTCACTTCTGATGGCCGACCTCGATTCTTTCAAGGAGTTCAACGACCAACACGGACACCCGGCCGGCGACGTGATCCTGGAGCAGGTGGCCCAGGTCCTGCACAATACCGTGCGGCCGTCGGACGTCGTCAGCCGCTATGGCGGTGACGAATTCGCCATCATCGCGCCCGAGACCGACGCAGCGGGGGCCGCGACATTGGCCCGCCGTCTGGCCCGCGCTCTGGCACGCCATCGCTACTTAACGCCGGGCCCGGACGCAACGCTGGAGGTGCGCCTGAGCATCGGCATCTCCAGCTTCCCAGCACCCGCCGGATCCCAGACCGACATCATCGCGCAGGCAGATCAGGCCATGTACCAGGCAAAACAGTCACGCCAAACGGTCGCCATCTGGCGCAAGGCAAGCACTCCCCGCATGCGAGCAGCGAGGAGTGCTTGCACCTCAACGGCTTTACATCTCTCATGGAACGGCCGATAAGTAGCATAGGGGGCTCTAAGCGTAGGGTCTGTCCCTCCGCGATCTGCCGTAACGACTCGGCCCGCTGAGGAGCGCCGAACGAGCTAGAACGAGGCCGTCCGTGGCTGAGAGAAGAACCACAGGAATGGGAACCGCGTGGACTCCTCCGGGGTTAGGCACGTCCCCGTTAGATGTACGCGCGCCCGAAGACAACCGGTCTGCTTGGGCGACCAACCATGACCCGGCCCGCGATGATTCATCATCGCGTACTGGTTCGTCCGCCGTTGCTCGCCGGATCGCGCATGGTCTGCGTGATCTGTTCGGACGACAAGACCCGCGCACCCCCTGGCCTCTGCGAGTCACAGTAGCAGCGCTCGGCGTCGCCTACGTGCTGGCCTGGATCGTGTTTCTCCCGTCTGTCGCCCAAAGCAACCTATGGGGGCTCATCCTCTTCGCGATATTGGCCATCGCCGCGGAGCACTACGGCGTGTCCCTCTACGGAGACAGTCGAGTCTCGATCAGCTTCGTGTTCAGCATGGCCTCGGTGATCCTTTTCCACAGCAGCGGGGCGCTTGTGGTCGGCTCTCTGCTCGCGTTATCCGTCGGGATAGCGCGACGCCATGCGCTCCACAAGATCGTCTTCAATCTGGGGTCCATCGTTCTGGCGGCGCTGGCTGGCTCGCTGACATATCACTCGTTCGGAATCGCCCTCGAGCCGTCCAACCTGCCCTACTTGCTACTGGCCGCCTTAGCCGCCAGCGTCATGAACTATCTTGTGAGCGGCTGGCTAGTGGCCCTGGTAGTGGCTCTGACAGCACATAAGCCGGCCACCGACATCTGGCGCGAAAAGTTTAAGTGGCTCTTCTTCCACTACGTGGTCCTGGGCATCCTGAGCCTGCTTCTCTCCGTGGCCTTCGAGTCCTTAGGTCTATTCGGTCTGCTGGCCTTCTTGGCCCCGCCGCTCATGATGCGCTACGCTATGAAGCAGTACGTAGACCGCACGGTGGAGAACGTGACGGCCTTGCAGAACGCCAACGAGGAGTTACATGTCAAGCATGAGGAGATCACGCGAGCTTTCCACGACCTGCACGAGACCTACGACGCTACACTGCTAGCCCTCTCCGCGGCGCTGGACAGCCGCGACAGCGAGACCGAGGGGCACTCCCAGCGCGTCGTTGCTTACAGCCGACTCATCGCGCGCGCCCTGGACCTTCCCGAAGTCGAAATCCTGAATCTTGCGCAGGGGGCGCTGCTGCACGACGTGGGCAAGATCGGCATACCCGACTCCATCCTGCTCAAACCCGGTCCCCTCTCCGAGGAAGAGTGGGCGGAGATGCGCCGCCACCCGATGCTTGGCATGCGCATTCTTTCCAATGTCCGCTTCCTGTGCGGGGCGCTGCCCGTGGTCAAGCACCACCATGAGAGGTGGGACGGCAGCGGCTATCCGGAGGGGCTACGAGGGGATCAGATCCCGCTGGGGGCCCGCATCTTCGCCGTCGCGGACGCCTTCGACGCCATGACCGCGAATCGTCCCTACCGCAAGGCACTTCCATGTTGGTATGCCCGCGAGGAGATCCGACGCTGCGCCGGGACCCATTTTGACCCCAAAGTCGTAAGCGCCTTCCTGAGTATTCCCCTGAGCGCCCTACAAGAACTGGCCGTGCAGGCCGGGGTTGGGGGCTAAGCACCTCGCCAAAAGTCGGCGGGTCCAGGGCGCAGCGCCTGGCGGGGTCTGGGGTGTCCCCAGAACATGCCTTTCTTTTGGATATGTGCTTAGCCCCCGGCCTCCAACAAATACCGGCGCAGGTAGTTGAGAGCTCGGGTCGTCGCCCAGCGCTTGGTGTCGGCACGACCGGCCGACTGGCGGGTGCTCAGGACCTGCACTACGCCTCGGTCATCGATGACCAGGTGTTGGGTGCCAGCCGGTTGCCCCTCATAGGACTCGGGGCCGCCCACCCCAATCAGGGCCAGCCCTACGTCAGCCCCCATCCGCTCGCGCACGCCAAGGGCCAGAGCCTGGGCAACCTCCGGGCTGACCAGCCCGTGCCTATCGATCAGGGCCGCGTCGGCGCCCCAGGACTCCTTCATCGCGCGTGAGTAGGCCACCACGCCACCCTTGAAATAGGCCGAGCTACCCGGCACGTCGCTCAGCATGCTGCAGATGCTGCCCCCGGTGAAGCCCTCCACCACGGCCAGGCTACGTCCGGTTCGCCTCAGTAGATCGCCGACCACGCTTTCCAGGGTATCGTCATCGCAGCCGTACAGATAGGTGCCCAGCTCCTCGCGCATCCGGGACTCCATCTCGGCCACCAAGGCTCGCGCGGCGGACTCCGTCTCGGCTTTGGCCGTCACGCGCAGATGGATGCCATCCGGTTTGGCATAGGTGCCGATGGTCGGATTGGTGGACGCCAGGAGGGGCTTTACCATATCCTCGGCCCCGGCCTCCGACGTACCGATCACCTTCAGCGTGCGAGAGAAGATCGTGAAGCCACCCTGACGCTCGCGCAGGCGTGGCACAACCTGCTCTGTCCACATGCGCTTCATCTCGCGAGGCACGCCGGGCATGGAGACGATGACGTGCCCGTTGCGCTCCACCCACCAACCGGGCGCGGTGCCGAAAGGATTGGGCACGAAGCGCGCCGACGGGATCAGCATGGCCTGCTTCAAGTTGCCCAGCGGCATCTCCATGCCCCTGTTCGCGAAGAACTCCCGCAGGCGCTGTGCGGACGGCTCATCCACGTAGAGCTGCTCGCCGCAGGTGGCGGCGATGGCCTCGCGCGTCAGATCGTCCTCGGTCGGGCCGAGCCCGCCGGTGACCAGAACCAGATCCGAGCGCTTTAAGGCTCGGTCCAGCATCTCCACCACCCGGCCAAGATTGTCGCCGACCGTGGTGGTCCAGAACAGATCGATACCCAGGACCGATAGCTCCTGCGCCAGGTACTGGCTGTTGGTATCGGCAATATTACCCAACAAAATCTCCGTGCCAACGGCCACGATCTCTGATCTCATCCCTCTCCCTCCTGGAGCACACGCGCATATGCCGGACCTACTAGCCGTAGTTTGTCATTCTGAGCGCCGCAGCGCGAAGAATCCGCGCCTTTTCGACCCTTGTGCGGCAAGGGAGTACGGATTCTTCGGCGTGCGCGCCTCAGAATGACAAAGTGCCGCTAGTCGAGCACAGAGGTTTCACGCAGTCAGTCTATCGATCTAGCGCCTAGCTGGGGCTCGCTTATCCTGGGAACGCCGAGCCCCAGCTAGGCGCGGTCATCCCGGCGCGGCAACCCAGGGCAGTTCAGAACCACCGTGATTGACCAGCAGGCACTACGCATCATAGAGGCCGGACACTCGGGCTGTCAATCGTGCAGGATGCTGAGCCAAACCTGCAGGAGAGACGCTTGCTTCAAGCATGCTCAATCGGATAACCGCCAATCCACCTCACGTACGGCAAGCTTCCGCTAAGAGTCCGCACTAACCGTCGATCATCAGTCCACAGATCACAACCAAGGAGAGACGCGAGGGCGACGTAGTGTGCATCGTATACTGCCGGCAGTTTGTGGGCATCGGCAAGAATGAGGGCCTGCTCTGACAAGTCACTGGGGGAAATGACGTGGAGCATAAAATCTGAGAACTCACTCAGCAACTGCCTGGCGTCGTCTATGCTCAAGCACTGACGCAGCATTCTTCGGCGAATAACGTTTGCTATTTCGATGGGCAGCAGCGGAGGAGCGACAATCCACCCTCCCGCCCTGGAGGTCTCGCGGAGAAGAGCGAGAGCATGCTCAGATCGCTCTTCCGGGAGAATCCACTTGGCAGCAACGCTCGCGTCGACGCAGATCATGACAATTCATCAGTACGCTCGCGTCGAAGCTCGCGAATGATTTCGGTCGATGAAGAAAAGAGCTTGCCACCGCGGCGCTTGAGCAACTCCTGCTGGAAGCGCTCTGCCTGCTCAATGGCGTCGAGCATTCGCTTCTGCTCCGTGCCGCTCAAAGGGCGACTCAGATCTGCCTCCGGCACCGCGCGCCGCCCCTCGGCTCTGCGGTGGATAGGTGTGATGAGGCGAGCTAAGTCCCTTCGTCGCAGACGAACGCGCCGTTGCCCAACCCTATAGGCAGACAAGTCGCCCTGGTCGATCCAGCGCCAGATGGTCGACTGACTCACCTTGAGCAAGGCGGCAGCCTCGGCCACGGTCAGGTATTCCTCGTCGGGCATCGCACTCATCGCCGGCTCCCCTCTGCCGCCACCGACGGCACTCCGATGAATTGCCATGAATAGTCATAGATTACCACAGCACACGTGCCTTCAGCAACCACTCCAGGCAATCTGCAGACATTTGGAGAATCCGATTCTCTGGCAACCGGACCAGGGCGTCAATACCTTGCTCACATTGCCGGGACAAGTCCAACTCGTCCAGCTCCCGTTCTTCATGCAACCAACTCGAAGCCTCCCGAACGATCAGTCGCCAAGCGCGGATGAGATTTCGGCAAAAGGATTCGGATTGGGCTTCCTTCCCTGCAAGATATCTTTGGCCATGAGAGTATACAGCCGCAGCCGATAGCACTCGCTCGTTACATCGCCCTGTCGCCAGGCCCACATCATGGCCTTCTCCAGGCCAGCGGTTATCTCCTTGTACGCAGACTGGCCATCCTTCCCATTCTCCAGCATGCCAATGATCTTGTACAGGCCCTTCGCTTTCTTGAAGATGAAGTTCCTCTCAGAGGCAGGAATATGATAACCGGTTACCTTCTGTTCCTGGCAGAATCTCTCTCCCTCGAGAACCTGCTCCAGGTTGCGCTTGGACTCCTCAAATTCACCGAGAAGAAACTGTGCTTCAGCAGGTTCTATATGGTGAATGTAGATCGCGGCACGCCTGGTCTTTTCCGCAGATCGTCTCAGCATGTGGAGTTGAGCGTCTACGTAATACTGCACGCAGCCAGCTAGCTCTTTCATTCCCGCTTGCGCGGCGAACAAGCCAATGTTCCGCATGTGATAGTGGTTGGGACCATCCTTCTGTTCCATTTCCCAGCGGTAGGCACGTTCCAGCCATTCCTTGCCCTGGTCGAGCATCCCTGCCTGGATAAACACCGGCGCATCCACTGCCAGACCCCGATCCATTAGTGGCAGATAGGTTGGATCATGGGCCTCGTACCAGATCCGCTCCTCCAGTCGGACTCCTGCGGCCAATCGGTAGTAGTGTTTGGCAACATCGTACTCTTCAAGCATCCAGTAAAGGTCAGGACAATGGCCGATGTACCTCTTAGCAAGATAGGCTTTCATGTCACCAGCTTGCCTGGCCTCCTCTGCTAGCGCAAAGTTGCGATCAATAATTGGACGAACAACCTCGATCCTAGCACGTACTAACTTTTCGAGAGACTCGTTCAGCATCGGCCCCCCTCATTCCGACAACTTGTATACGTCATCGAGGCCGCTTAGTCCAGCGTCGGTTAGCCCGGCAACTCTAGCCCCCTTGTTGATAATGACGCCAACTTCGGCATCAATAAGGACATCTCTTAACCTCTTCGCATCGTCGATTCCGGTCATGTCCATTAATTCCTGTAGCTTCTTTTCGTTTTTCAACAAGCGATCTATGCTATCCCGTCGCCACTTGACGCTCATCTGCCCACCAACCAGACGCTTTTGGTACTCGCCGCTGCCGACCTCCAAGATCCATAGCTTCCCCGTCTCCGCTTCCTTGGCGATGAGGTCAATGCCGTGGACGTTGTCATACTGTCCGCTGATTACCTTCTCCATCAGGGGCAGGGCCTTGCCCGCTCTGTTGGCGGCAGATGCCGCCTTGGCCACCAATTTCGCAGCAACAGCAGCTTCGAAAAGCTTTCCCCCGGGAACATAGTTCACGGCACCGAGGGCCAGCGCGCCGTAGTTCCTGGTCTGGACGTCGTCCCAGTTCGCCCCCAATAGGGCGCGATCCTGTGCGCTATAGTCGGTTACAACGGCGTCTTCAGCGGAAGCAGGGGCGTTGACTGTTGGCGCCGACGAGTGCCAGGCGGCGCCAGTGCCGCCGATGAACGCCGCGAGAAGGAGGGCAAAAAGGACCGGATTGTGGCCGCTCGAGTCGACGTAGGTCAGCGGGTTGTTGTAAACGTACGCGTACCGATTGAGGCTCTGAGGGTTCATCGGCTCCGGCACGATCGTGTCCGGCTGCACGAACCGCCCCAGCCAGGGGGCATAGTACCGCGCTCCATAGTAGTAGAGGTCGGTGGAGGCGTCAAACTCCTGGCCGGTGAACTCGTGGGCAGTCGGAGAGGTTCCGCTGCTCTTGGCGCCGTTCTTCTCTCCAAAGGGGAAGTAGTGGGCCGTGGAGACCACCTGCCCTGTGACCGCGTTGACTACCCGCTGCTGCCCGCCCAGGTGGTCCGATAGATACCAGTAAAGCGTGGAGCCGTCCACGGTCGTCCGCCGCTGGGCTAGGAGCTGACCGTTGAAGCGGTAGTATTTGGACCACTCGCTCCCAGCGTAGCTCGTCGTCACGCCGGAGGCACGGCTGATCGTCAGCGTCACGTCGTCCAGTTGCAGCCTGGACCAGCCACCAACCGGGCTGGTGGTCTCGAAGGTGATGGCCGTCGACTGGGTGCGGAACCTCCCATCGCTCAATGCATAGGTACAGCGCTGCCACGTCCAACTGGCGGCAGGACAGGAGACCGAGGGCATGATGGTCTCTTCTGTCCCGTCGTCGTACTTAGCGTAGACCCGCTGCGTTCCTCCGCTGGTGCTGCCAGTGTACCAGAAATCCAGCGTGGCGCTGTTGACGTAGACCGTGTCGGTGATGGTCAGAAACTGGCTCAGCTTGCTGCTGCTGGCCCCTACGGTGTAGCTCCCCACCAGCGCCCCGTACGCGCCCACCCGACGGGCGTCCACCGTCACCTGCGGCGGGATGCTGCCACCCGTCGTCCAGCCGTATAGCCCCTGCTCGAAGTCCCCGTTACACAGCTCGGTGGCGCATACCTTGATCTGCACGTCGTCTACGTACATGTAGGCCCGATGGGCGGCACTGCCGTTGGCCTGCAGGAAGATGACAGAGATGGCCTGCCCGTTGTAGCGCTGGTGCAGGTTGTAGCTGATGCGCTGCCACTGCCCGTTCTTGCTCGGATCGGACTCGAATAGCAGGTTCTCCGTCACCTGGGAGCCCACCTGGATGTAGGCCCACAGGTACTGGTCGTCTGTGCTGCCGGTCGAGACCGTGGGGCGGTACCAGAAGTTGACCACTACCCCGGCGGCGTCGCTGGGCACCACGAAGCTCTGGTAGGCGTAGCTGTAGGCGAAGTAGTCGGGCGGCATCTCCACCCCGATCCTGGCGGAGCTGCCTCCGCTGTGGACCGGGCTGGTCACCACGCTCGGGGTGGGCAGTCCGCTGTCCGAGCTGCCCCCCGTCCAGGGGGAAAGGCTGCCGCTCTCGAAGCTGCCGTTTTCGATCACGCTCGGGGGCTCGGCCACGTACTCCACGTCCTTGCCCAGGTAGAGCGTCGTGGTGATCCCGCCCGGCGTCTCCACCGTCTTGCGGGTGCGCTGCCCATCGGCATCGTAGCCGAAGGTGGTGGTCGTCATGTCGCCAGGCTGGTCCGCCTTGACGTACTGGATCAGCCGGTTGGCGTCGTCGTAGCGCAGGGTGCGATTCATGCCGCCACCTGTGATGCTGGTCAGGTTGCCGTTGGCGTCGTAGTCCAGGGTGGAGGTATTGCCCCCGATCTGCACGCTGCGGGGCGCATGGCGCGGGTTGCTGGTGATGGTCTCAGCCGTGTAGCTGGATACCAGCTATGCCGTCGGCTGGGAGTCCGTGCTGTTCCGTGTCACCCTGACCTTCTGCGCCATCTTGGTGATAGCCCTTGCTGCCCACCGGGCAGATGAGCCAAACCTGCGCCTGTCCCCGACTCGCGTCCTCGCTCACTACTTGCCAGTCCAGAACAGTCTGGAGGCTTGCCTATGAATTACGCAGCAGTCTCTCTGAGGGCAAACCGCACGATGGATATTCCTCAGCGGCCGGTTCCCATTCGACGATATGGTCCGGGGCTGGACAGTCAAGCGCATTGATGTTACGTAGCATACGTGGCCCCTGTGCATTGGCTACTACTCTGCAGGAGAATGGGCTCCCGACTCAGGTCACCCACTCTGCTGGTCGTAACTCGCAACAGCCGGGTTTCAGATTTCCCGTATCGCGCAGAACTTGAACGAACCTCTCCGTGACGACCGGTAGTCCTGGCTCGGTTACTTGGAAGATGTCGTCGCCTTGCCAGGTGTGGGCGTAGACCGGCGTGGCCCTCGCGGGTCTCTTTCCAAGGATCTCGTCACTGATGGCACGAAACTCCTCACGACTGAGTGGCTCTGAAGCCCATTCGCCGCAGTGAGAGCAAACCGGACCTCTCCTATGCCGAACCCAGGGACCATTGGCCAGACCTGTGATGGCCATTAGCCACAGGGGGGCACGTCGGAGCGAAGAGATCCGCTTAGATCGTATTGTTTACCGAAGCTCACGCCCATAGGCCGATATTGGAAGCCGCGAATGGAGCATCTGAGGAGCCTTTGCAGTAAGGAATCGGCTACGACAAGGACAGGCGTAGCGGAAAGGAGTCCGCAGCCAACCCAGCCCCTGAGCTCATATTCGATCCACTCGTACGCGTTCCGAGGCAGACCACACGAAGCGCACTTGACGCGAGGCGGACGCGAGTCAATGACGCTCCCCGGTGCTGGGCACTGCAAGGCATAGATCTGAGGAAGCGCGATCTCCTGGTGACGGTTGTGGTCTGCCATAACCGGAGGAATCCCCTTCCAGCGAGGTTGAGAAGGTCGTGCCAGTCATCGAGATTGTCGGCATACTCCCCTACAGTTGCTAACGTGCGCGTGCCGATTGAGCGTCTGAAGGTTCGGTGTCGGAGTCGTCGGATCTGGTACGATCGTGTCTGGCTGAATGAGCCAGTCCAGCGTTTATCGTCAGGACGACTGGCCAAGCCACATTTTCAGTTCAGGATCATGCTGCAGGACCCATTCATGGTCGAAGGGCCAGGGATAATCTGGGAGCGGCTCTTCGGTATCACCCCCAAAAGGCGTGCCGTCAGGTTGGTAGTCGTGCTTGAGACTTCCGATATAAAACCACAGAAAGGTCAGGTAGTTGGATCCTGCCCACCACTCAATCTCGAGAGAAATACCGTCGACAAACGCAACTGGGCAGTCGCCGTTCTTATCTCGCTGGTCCAGCACAGCAACGTAGTAGTCCCCACTCTGGTCAGGAGCCACTACCAGATGGGCGGGGTTCCAATAGGGAGCCCTTACCCTTCGTACTCGTTCATTGTCTTCCACGAGGTCCAGATCCTTGTCGATAGGTGGCACGCCCAGCAATGGATATCGTCCCACCCATCCGCCGTTTCGATGGGTCAAGAACTCCCGCAAGCTCGAAGGCAGAGCTATATCCAGCCTATTCTCAGCGTTTTCTAACATGGTCTGAGTTGCAGCCGGCCTGAGTTCAACAACTCCGTTCTCGAAGTATGCCAAGGCGATATCTATGTCTGCAACCTTCATCAGTTCTCCTTACCGTTGTGCCGGTTGCTCACCGTTCGTTCGCATAGTGATAGTATTCCGCAAATCGCTCATCAAGTTCAATCGCTTGATTCATGACATCTGCCGCCGTCGGCTCCGTCCCAGCCCGCGCATAGCGGGTGCGGAAGGCTGTCCAGGCGCTGCTCACGTCGTCGTGAGTGGCTCTGTCCAAACCAATCAGATTGGTGAGGCGATTGGGGTCTGCGTCTGGGAAAAGGTGCGCCCATTCGAGCGGAATGCGATGGTGAACAGGCAGCTTGAGAGGCTCAAGAGCCGGATTGTGCGAATAGAAGATCCTACTTGCTTCGGCCCGAAATCGCCTTTTCTCAATGTCGCCCAATGGTGCAGAAACGCGGCCCATCGCTCTGAAGACCTTGGGAGCCGCCTTTGCCCCTTGCCGGACAGCGTGGCCGGAGGCGATTGGAAGGAGCCCCACTCCTCCTGTAATCGCCCTCTCCTCAGCCGACAGATCCTCGCCATATATCAGATCTTGCCCGGTGGCGACAGCCAAGGCATCATTAGCGTCTCCGATGAGCGGTGCGCTCGCAAGATAGCTTCGGGCTCCACCCCTGAGTGCAGCATAGTTGTCGGCGGGATAGAGATTGTGCCCTGTCGCAGGCGCGTTTACAATGGTCGGGCTGCTAAGAGCACCATAGAGTACGAGACCAGCGATGATGACGGGTATCCAGAAAGCGTGACCGTCGGAATCGATGTACGTGAGTGGATTGTTCCGCCCGTAGGCATACCGATTGAGTGCCTGAGGGTCTGTCGGATCCTGAACAATCGTGTCCGGCTGCACGAACCGCCCCAGCCAGGGGGCATAGTACCGCGCTCCATAGTAGTAGAGATCGGTCGAGGCGTCAAACTCCTGGCCGGTGAACTCGTGGGCAGTCGGAGAGGTTCCGCTGCTCCTGGCGGCGTTCTTCTCCCCGAAGGGTAGGTAGTGAGCCGTGGAGACCACCTGCCCTGTGACCGCGTTGACTACCCGCTGCTGCCCGCCCAGGTGGTCCGATAGATACCAGTAAAGCGTGGAGCCGTCCACGGTCGTCCGCCGCTGGGC
>SCTZ01000129.1 GCA_004297765.1 Chloroflexota bacterium
GGATTCTGGCTGAGCTCCAGCCAGAGCGCTGGCGACAGGCGCAACCGCTACGATGCGCGCTACCTGAGCCCCATCACGGCCGGCGTGCGTGAATACGTGGTGGGCGACAGCTTCAACCGCATCCACTGGCCCACCACCGCCCATGCGGGTCGGCTCATGGTCAAGGAATTCGAGCACTACCCCGCCACTGACGTCTGGCTGGTGCTGGACATGGAGGAACGGGTGCAGGCGGGAAGCGGTCTGGAGTCGACGGAGGAGTACGCCGCCACTATCACCGCCTCGCTGGCGGTCAAGCTATTGGACCAGGGCTACGCGGTAGGCTTTGCCGCCTTTGGCGCCGCCCAGGAGGTGCTGCCGCCCGATCGAGGAACCCGCCATCTCACACACATCCTGGAGGCGCTGGCCACGCTCGAGTCCTACGGCACCACCCCACTGGAGACCGTCATCGGGCTTCACTCTAACCGTTTTACCAAGCAGACCACGCTTATCGCCATCAGCCCGGCCCCTTTCTCCGAGTGGACCCCCATCCTGGGACGGCTGAATCAGCGAGGCGTGCGGAGCATGGCCATCGCCATGCGGGCCGATTCCTTCGATGATGCACTAGCCGTCCCACAAGATAACGGTGGCACCTGGGTGCCCACCTACGTGGTGCGGCAGGGAGACGACATCGCCACCGTGCTGCGCACGGAGGGTGTTTAGCGGTTCATCCGGCAAGTCCTTCGCGCTGTCGTAGTGGCGGACCGCCGTGTCCGCCAGGGGTGGGGTAGGGCGCGCCCCCACCCCTGGCGGACAGAGCCGTCCGCCACTACGGATGTCGACTAGACTTAAGCGGATGCACCTATTAGCGAATGTACTATGTACTGAAGTTATCCGGGAAGCGCTGGGACGAGGGGGGCAGACTCGATGAAGGCAAACCGATGGCGATCGCTCCGCAGCATGGGGATCTGGTTCAACTTCGCGCTTCTGACGCTAGTCGTTTGCACCATCGTCTGGTCCGTGAACAGCGCCGGCTGGGTCGATTCCTTGCCATCTCTGATCGTGGTCGCCCTGCTCGGTCTGTGCCTCGGGTTCCTCTTCTCGCACATGTCCGTCGTGCCGGCGGTGATCCTCCATCCCGTGGCCTTGTTTCTGGGTACCTTCGTCACGATCTGGCAAACCATCGTTGTGATGTCAGGCAGCTCTCTGGACGCCAGGATCGTCGATCTCGTTCTGCGCGTGAACAACTGGGGGTTCGCGGCCCGCACCGGCGGCATCAATAACGACGGGCTCGTCTTCGTGTTCTTCGTGGTCGCGACCACTTGGCTGCTTGCCTATCTGGCCGCGTGGTTCGTCTTCCGTCATCGTCAGGTCTGGCTTGGCGTCCTACCCATCGGTGTGGCCGGACTGGTGAACCTCAGCTGGGCACCAGCCAACCTCGCGCCGCTCTACGTCGTCTATTTGATGCTGGTGCTGCTGCTGGTAATGCGCGTCAACTTGGGAGCCACACAGGATAGCTGGCGCATTAACCGCGTTCAGTATCCGTCCACTCTGCCCCGGCGGCTCTTCTGGCAAACAGCCTTGTTTGGTGTGCTCGTCCTTGTCCTGGCCTGGGTTATTCCTACTACAGAGGCCTCTCCTCAGATAGCCGATCTCTGGTACCGCGCCACCAGTCCATGGCAGGACGCCCAGATGGAGTTCAATCGCCTGTTCGGCTCCGTTGCGGCGAAAGAGGGCGGGCTGGGCGAGTTCGCGCGCACCATGACCCTCAGAGGGGAGGTCAACGCCAGCAACAAGATCGTCATGACCGTCACTTCCCCGGAGCCCCACTACTGGCGCGGCATCGCCTACGACCGCTACACGGGCGAAGGCTGGATCAAAACGGATCGCCCGTCGCAGCCGCAGACCCCTGCCGCGTCCGACCCGGTCCTTGCTGACGTATATCTGCTGCGCAAGGAGATCACGCAGACTTTCCACCTCGACTCGCCGCTGCGGAGCCTGCTTTTTGCCGCCGGACAGCCTATCGCGGCCAGCGTGCCGTTCCAGCCGGAAGGGCTGCCAGAGCCGCCGGTGGAGTTCAACTTCATGACCGGCCAGAACGTTGAGAACCTATCGCCCGAGCTGCAGGAGTACGCCGCCAGTTTGCGCACGCCCCGGGCGCAGCCAGGAAGTCCGAATCGACCAGGCATGCGTAGGGGATTCGTGCCCGAACAGCTCGCGCAGGACTTGCCGCCGGAGTGGCGCATCGTGAGCTACCAGATGCGGGGAAACCTCGTGGTGGGCATGTCCCTGGAACGGGCGCGGCCGCGCTTGCTGGACATCGTGGCGGTCCACCACGTGATCACTCCGAAGCAGCGGCAGTACACGGTGGTCTCCTCCGTCTCCGAGGCCTCCATTCGTGATCTACGCCAGGCGGGGACTGATTACCCGAACTGGGTGAGCAGCCAGTACTTAGCTCTGCCCGCGACTCTGCCGACGCGCGTGCGTGACCTGGCGCAGGAAATCACGCAGGATGCTCCCACGCCCTTTGACAAGGCTACAGCCCTGGAGTCCTATCTGCGCACCTTCACCTACACGACCAAGCTACCGACTCCGCCGGTAGGTCGCGACGTGGTGGATTTCATGTTTTTCGACACGCAGAAGGGATACTGCGACTACTTCGCCTCGGGCCTGGCGGTCACCCTGCGGTCCATCGGAATCCCGGCGCGGGTCGTCTCCGGATACCAGCCAGGAGACTACGACCCGTCGATTGACGCGTACGTGGTGCGCGGGACAAACGCGCATTCCTGGGTGGAGGTCTTCTTCCCCAGCTTCGGCTGGATCGAGTTCGAGCCGTCACCATCCCGACCGCTGATCGAGCGGGACTCGGGCGAGGAGCCCCCCGAGCAAACCGTAACGGCCGAGGAGAGCACCACCACGAGCAGCGGCGAAGAAGAGTCTGTCTCACAACCTCTGGCGCCCGAGAACCAGGAGCCAGGTCTGACAGAGAGCGTGGGCGCCCTCATGGCGCAGGCACCCGGATTGCCCGCCTGGCCACTCATGCTCCTTCTGCTCGTCCCCGCCGGCGCGGCCGTGATCTGGTATCTCTGGCGGCGGGGATTGGGCAACCTGGCCCCAGCGGAGCTTTGCTACGAGAAGATGTGCCGCCTGGCCACGTTGGGACGGAAGGGACCACACGCCTGGCAGACCCCCATGGAGTATGCAGAGCACCTCTCCAACGCCGTCCCATCCGCGGCCCAGCCCATCCAGCGAATCGCCTTCGCCTACACCCACGCCCGTTTCGCACGCCACAGTCTATCCGCCGAACAGCAGAAAGATGTCCTGCTCGCCTGGGGCGGACTATGGCGCAAGCTGTTGCTGGGTCTGTGGAAAAAATAGACTACCGTTATTAGAATTGCTCTAGGCGACGGCCGGCTCACCCTTGCCATGGGCGGACTCGCGCACGGCTGCGACGATGGCTTGGCCGGGCGTCCCTGGACCAAAGACGGACTTGATGCCTAGCTCTTTCAAGGCCGGGATGTCGTCGTCCGGAATAATGCCGCCGGCGATCACCGGCACATCGTTCAGCCCTTTCTCCCGCAGCAACTGAAGAATCCGCGGGAAGAGCGCCATGTGCGCGCCCGACAGGATGCTAAGACCGATGACGTTCACGTCCTCCTGCAAAGCGGTCTCGGCGATCATCTCAGGCGTCTGCCGAATTCCGGTATAGATGACCTCGAAGCCCGCATCTCGCAGTAGACGCGCCACCACCTTCGCTCCACGATCATGGCCATCCAGCCCTGGTTTGGCGACCAGGACCCTGATCTTCTCTGTCTCATTCATATCGTTCACCCCCTGGCGTGGTTGGCTCAACCACTCAATACGCTCGGTTAGACCCCAAGAACGCTGGCGCTGTGTTACTCGTGTCCTGAAGGGCGAAAGGCTGCCCACCGGACCGATCAGTCGGATCGGACCGATCGGTCGGATAAGAGGCAAATCCACCAGCCCACGGCCTACTGGCCAAGCTCGGGCTGCAACACGATGATTTGCGTCTCCTTGGGCAGCGTATCGCGCTCTAGCTTCACTTCGCTGCCCTCGACCCGCACGACGTTGGCTTTGCCCGCCAGGAAGTCGTCCACCCCGGCGACATCGAACCCATTCTTCGGCACTTTGTAGTGCATAGGAATGACCACGCGCGGCCTCACCTGATCGACCACGTCCGTGGCGCCGACTGCATCCACAGTGAAGACGCCGCCAACCGGTAAGAACAGCACGTCGACCTGGCCCATCTGGCTCAACTGCTCCGAGCTCAGCATATGACCCAGGTCGCCCACATGGCAGACGTTCATGCCATCGACGTTGAAACACATCATATCAGAACTGCCGCGCTGGCTCCCACCCGTGTCGTCGTGATGAGCGGCAACACCTTTGATGCTGATCCCTTTGGCTTTGTGCTCTCCCGGACCCTTGACTATGGTAGGGTTGCCGGGGACACCCTGCGGATAGTTGTGATCGCCGTGCTCGTGAGATACGGTCACAACATCCGCCGGCTCCGTGATAGCAGCATAGCCAACCGAGCCGCCGTAGCTCCCCGGCTGATACGGGTCCGTGATTATGCGTGTGCCGCTGTCAGAAGTGATGAGGAAAGCCGAGTGGGCCAAGTACTTCACCTTCATGGCCGATGCAATCCTCCTTGCTGCACAATTCGTGGGCGGACGCAACTATCATTGCGCCGACAGGCGTTTGCATGCTAGCATCAAGGCGTAATCCTGTCAAGGATGCTTATGTCAATATGGTTGAGGGAGGCGCTATCTTCCTGCGGGTTGCTGCGCATTAGCAGGGTAGTTGGGAGCCAGACCCCATGCATCCAGGGGCCAGTACACCACCCAGGCCTTTCCGATCAGGTCCTGTCGTGGGACCATGCCCCAGATGTGGGAGTCATGACTGTTGTTACGGTTGTCGCCCAGGACGAAGTAGCTCTCCGGGGGGACTTTCTCCGGTGCCACCGGGTAATTCGGCCGCTCGTAGATGTATGGCTCATCCACACGCACGCCGTTGACGTAGACGTAGCCGCCTTTCACCTCGACCATATCACCCGGCAGACCGATGATACGCTTGATGAAGTCTCGGCTGGGATCGTCCGGATAGCGGAACACCACGACATCACCGCGCTGGGGCGAGCCAAGGGGAAAGAACACCTGGTTCGCGGGTAGCTGTAAGAAGGGCAGCAGACGGTTTATGTCATCCGTGTCGACGTTGAAATAAACAGCCTTGTTGACGAGGAGGTATTGGCCGCTATGCAAGCTGGGTTCCATGCTCGAGCCTTCGACTCGGAAGTTCTGAACGACCATCCGCACCGCGAAGAAGATGAGCAGGGTTAGGAGGATGGTTTCAAGAACTTCTTTTACTGCTGATTTCATTCTCGGTACTCAGCCTGCACTGTTCTCCCACGTCCCCCCGGGATCGGTCGCTCGTGCCATACGAGCCGCTGAAATTCATTATACCGGATAGCAACCCACAATTCTAGCAAGCTTCCCCACGGCGTCATCTTAGTCGATCAGCGTTGACAGGCTGAGCTTCGGTTCGTAAGATGTCGACGGCAGCGAGTCCCCATCGATCGGACAAGGCTTCTGCCGAAGGAGAACGGTTTCATGCGGCCACCCATCGACCAGCAAAAAGCCTCTGTTGCCTGGCGAAGCGTCGAGTTGGCACGACACCCCGAGCGCCCGCTTACGCTCGACTATATTCGGCTCATTCTCTCCGATTTCGTCGAGCTGCACGGCGATCGCCGCTATAGCGACGATGCCGCACTGGTCGGAGGGCTGGCGCGCTTCGGCAATCGGACCGTTGTGGTCATCGGACATCAAAAAGGCCGTGACACGCAGGAAAACGTCCGTCGCAACTTCGGCATGCCACACCCGGAGGGATTTCGGAAGGCGGCGCGCTTGATGGCGCACGCCGAGAAGTTCGGCTTCCCCATCATCTCCTTCATCGACACGCCCGGGGCCAGTCCCGATATGGAGGCCGAGGAAAGAGGGCAGGCCCAGGCCATCGCCGAGAATCTGCTGCTAATGGCTCAACTGCGTGTTCCTATCATCGGCTGCGTCATTGGCGAGGGCAACAGCGGCGGTGCGCTGGCCATCGGCGTGGCGGATCGTCTGCTTATGCTGGAGCACGCCTACTTCTCCGTTGTGTCGCCCGAGGGGTGCGCCTCCATCCTGTGGCGCGACACCGCCTTCGCCCCACAGGCAGCCCAGGCCATGCGCATCACGGCCGGCGACCTCCTGGAGCTGCGGGTCGTCGACGAAGTGATCGCCGAGCCCACGGGTGGAGCCCACCTGAGTCCAGAGACCACGGCCGCCGCCCTCAAAGAGGCGCTTTCCCGCCACCTGACCGAGCTGACTCAGCTCGATGCCGACGGGCTGATCGCCGCTCGACACGAGAAGTACCGACAGCTGGGCACGGTCCTCCAGGAGCTGTCCTGAGTAGCACAGAAACCTTCTCAGGCACCCTCTACGCGTAGAACACGCGGGCAAGGTCGTACAGGCTCATGTCCACCGTTCGATTGTGTGCCACGGCCTCGCGTAGTCGCACTGCCGTAATGCGGTTGTCCTTCAGCACCGGCAGGTAGCCCCATCGCTTTTCGTGGACCAGGTCCACAGCCGCCACCCCCACACGCGTGGCCAGTAGGCGATCGAAAACCGTCGGCGATCCCCCACGCTGCAGGTGCCCCAGCACTGTAACGCGGGACTCCAACCCGGTGCGGCATTCGATCTCTCGGGCAACCCGATCGCCGATGCTCCGGCGGTCCAGCCGCATGTGCCCAAACGCATCCGTGGCACCCAGGTCGAACTCCTCGGGTAGATCGGTGATCTTGGCCCCCTCCGCCACCACGATGATGTTGAACGGCTTGCCGCGCTGGCGACCGCCGGCGATTTGTTCGCACATCTGGGCGATAGTGCACGGCATCTCGGGAATGGCGATGAAATCCGCTCCACCAGCTAGCCCGCCAACGACGGCCACCCACCCCGCGTCGCGGCCCATCACCTCCACCACCATCACGCGCCGATGGGCACTCGCCGTCGTGTTCAGCTTGTCAAGCGCAAACACTACCGTCGAAACCGCAGTATCAAAGCCGATGCAGTAGTCGGTCTCCGCTATATCGTTGTCCATGGTCTTTGGCACACCGACCGCGGGTATTCCCATCTCCGCCAGTGCCGCGGCCACGCTCAAGGTGTCGTCGCCGCCAATGGCCACCAGCGCATCGATCCCGAACTTCTTGAGATTAGCCTGCAACTCCTTCCGGTGCTGCTCCGTCTTCAGCGGGTTGGTCCGGGTCGTGCCGAGAATCGTGCCACCGAGGGGCATGATATACGCGACGTCATCGCGACGAAGGGGTCTGACGTTCCCCTCGCCCAGCAACCCAGCCCAGCCATCCACGATTCCCAGGACCTCATATCCGTAGAACTCGGCCCGGTACACCACGGCCCGGATGGCCGCATTCAGACCGGGTGCGTCACCGCCGCCGGTCAATACTCCGATACGCATCTACCTACTCCTTCCCAGACCTACGCCCTTCCCTCGCCCAAGAGAAGCAGATGACAAGCACCCAGCGCGATTTTGGTCCGGCTCGAGGCTCCGCTCGGGAGCCTCACTGTGTTATACCCATATAATATTATGGAAACAAAAGCGGCTGCCGTCAAGGACATCCAGACGAGCGCTGTTCAGGCCGCCCTCGTAGGCCCTCGCGAAGCGTTGTGTTACTATGGAGGCACCACAATTCATGCCGGCTCCTTCCGGACCGAGGCGCGATGGACGAAAACGAGCTCATAGCGCGCAGCCAGAAGAAAGACGTGGCAGCGTTCAACGTCCTGGTGGAACGCTACCAACAACTGGCCTACAACGTGGCACTCCGCATGCTGGGAGACGTCCAGTCCGCCGAGGATGCCACGCAGGAGGCTTTTGTTTCCGCCTTTGAGCACGTGAAGCAGTTCCGCGGCGGCAGCTTTCGCAGCTGGCTTCTCCGCATCGTCTCAAACGCCTGTCTGGACATGTTACGATCGCGCAAGCGCCGTGCCAGCGTGCCGCTGGACGATCTCCCTGCCGACTGGGATTGCTCGCCGCTAGTGGCCGATCCCGACACGCCGGAGGAGTTCGTCCTACGCCGAGAGCTCAGCGCCCAGATCCAGCGCGCGCTCCTGGAGCTCCCTCCAGACCAGCGTGCCGCCGTCATCCTCTGCGACCTGCAGGGGCTGAGCTACGACGAGATCGCCATCATCACCGCGAGCTCTCTTGGCACGGTCAAATCGCGTATCAGTCGCGGACGAGCGCGCCTGCGCGATGTGCTACTCCGGGACAGGGAACTTTTGGCCCCATCCCAGCGTCTTATCAACGAAGGGCAAGAAACATGAGCTCAGCGTGTATCGAGGTCAGGGAGCTTCTCTCCCCCTATATTGACGATCAGGTGACCCCGACGGAGCGAAGCACCGTGGAAACTCATCTGCGGGGATGCTCGGCGTGTGCGCGCGAGCTAGACACTCTGCGGGAGACGACGGCTCTGCTGCGACGCGTGCCCCAGGTGACCGTGCCGCGCTCCTTCACGCTGGAAGCGCCCCGACGGCAGCCCTCCGCGCTCTTCGCGTTCCTACGCGCTGGATCCGCCCTGGCCACGGCCGTCTTCCTGGTGCTGCTGACTCTCGATGTCGTAACCTCGGGTGTCCTTCCCGTGGGCGGAGGATTCCTATCGTCTGCACCCATCGCGAGCGAAGCGAATAGACCATCACCACCCGCCCCGCAGGCCGTGACTAGAAAAGAAGCTGCGTCGAAGGCTGACGATGGCCCCGCGGCCGCCCCGAGTCTTCGGTCCGCCCAACAGGAACAACTCGGAGCCGGTCAAGCTGCGAGTGCCGCGGCACCACAGGCGCAAGAGCTGAGCCCTGTGGCTCCCGCCGCTGCGCCACAGCCGCAAGGAGCGCCACCACTCCAATCCGATTCGGCCCTGAGCCGCCCGAATACCCAGCCGATGGCACCGTTCGGCTCTCCTACGAGCCCCGCGCCCGAGCCGGCAACGTCGGGTGATTCGGCGGCTTCCTCCGGCCCGACCCAACCCGAACAGGCGCTACGACTGGTGGAAGCCGCTGCTCTAGGCTTGGCCCTGGCGACGGGGATCGGCGCGCTCTGGTTTAGACGCAATACGACTCCAACAAGCAGCAGACGAAGCCAAAGGAGCTGACCGATGACGAGAATCGTTGCCACCGTCCTTTTGCTGACCGGCGTGCTCGTGATGTCCTGTCAGACCACGTCCTCGGGACCCCCGTCAGATGACCAGGGGAAGTCAAAACCGGCCGCTAGCCCATCCCCGCAATCGACTCCCCCCTCCAGCCCGATTGCGGGCACGCCTGCGCAACCCACGGACAGCCCAAGCCAAGGGGAGACGCAGGTGGCAAACGTGGCCAGCAAGCAGCTTGCCGCCGATAGGGGCATCCCGATAGACCAGATCCAGGTAGTCAAAGTAGAGCAAGTGGAGTGGTCGGATACCAGCCTGGGCTGCCCGAAGCCCGGGTTCTTCTACGCCCAGGTGGTAACTCCCGGCTACAGGGTCATTCTATCTGCCCAGGGGACGACCTACGAGTACCACACGGCGGGGACGGAACGAGCGGTGTTGTGCGAGATGTAGCAAGAGGAGCGAGACACCAGCAGTTACCTTAGCAGCCCTAGCCGCCGCATGTCTTCCTGCATCCAGCCAGCATCGGCAATTATCCGGCTCAAAGTGCCAAGTGGTATGGTAGCACCCGATGAATGGATAGCCACCATTACCTTGCGGTCACCACGACGGTACATAGCATGGCTACCAGTCTGATGAGTTCTCTGAAAGCCATCTCGCACCAGGGCGGCAATAAGACGCCGGGTAGAGACGTTGCGTGGCTTAGGGGCTCACAGTGTGACAGCGGCCACCGGGGCATCCACGACCTCGACATCGGGCGGCAGAGGCTCGCCATGAGCGAGGAGGTCCTCAACGCAGCAACGCACAGCATCCTGGATGTGGATGAGGGCTTCTTCCTTGGTGTTGCCCCAAGTATAGCAGGCCGGCAAGCTTGGAACGACAGCGTTCCAGCGGCCGTCTTCGTCCTGGCTCAAGTCAACTCTGAAGATATAGGATTTCATTTGTACGACTCCTACCCCACCTATTGTAGCATGCACGCGAGGGTCGCGGGTAGGTCTTCATCGCGTCCGATGAGGAGATCCGTCCAAGATCACGTGGCACAGTTCAGCGGCTGGCGTCCTTCCATAACCCACAGGGGCGACCATGTGGTCGCCCCTGCGCTCAGTCTGCAGCCGTATTGTCGTCGTCCGCTACCGTCTTCCCGCCGTGGGCGTGGCCGTGGGGACCGCGGCCGCCTTCGTGGGCGTGGGTGGCGGCGAGGTTGGCTGAGGGGTCGGGGTCTCCTCGGCCGGCTCGGCCGTCGCGACCGGCGTGGGGGTGACCGTCATGATCTCCTGCGGCGGGGCCGGTGCGCCGCCAGTGCCGATAAGAAGCACGTTGCGCTCCGGCCGGAAGCGAGTAAAGACCTTATCCTGACTGACGACCTGGCTGACACGCTGCACCGTTCGGTAGAACGTGATGTCTACGCCATCGATCGCGGTCTCCACCCAGACCTCGCGCCCCTTGGCCATCGCCGGGGTATACTGCTTGATGATGGAAGGATCGGCCTTCACGACGTTCGCCAGCTCTGGACCCTTGGTGGTGACTGTCCAATCCGGCTTCGTGCCATACAAGCTGACGTACATATACTGGCCGTCGGTGCGCGTCTGGATCAGGAGGTAGTTGTCCGTATTGTTGCGGAACTTGAAGTCCACGTCCGGCGGGTAGATCGTGGCATCCAGACCGGTCATTGTCGGCTGGCCGGCCATCGGCGCCTCATAGCGCAGGATACGATAGGCGTGCGGGATCCGTTCCACGATCTCGTAGCCCGCTAGGAAGATGCTCTGGAAGGTGGTGGTCGAGACCTGGCAGATCCCGCCTCCGGGATCAGGCAGAGTATCGGCGCCGATGATGGCGAAACCCAGCTTGTAGCCGTTCTCTTCGGTCACGTCGCCGACCTCATCGACGAAGCTAAAGACGTCACCCGGCGCCACCACCACGCCATGGATGCGGGAGGTCCCCAACTCGACGTTGTAGCGGCGCTCTGCCGCGCCTCCGCTATAGTCAGTGCGTCGTTGTACGATCAACTCCTTGATGCCCAGCTTGGCCCCATCGTTCGGTCCGACCGCGGGCTTGGCAACCTTCATCGGCACTTCCAGTTTCCTGTCGCCCGAGGACACCGCCACAGTTTGGAGGCTCTGCACGAACTGATCCGCGTCCAGCTCTCGCCCTTCGCGCCCCTGTGTGATGGCCTTCAGATTGCCGCCGCTGTAGTCAAAGCGAGCGTTCAAACCCTTCTGAAGCACTTCTTCCCCGATCTTGTCGGCCAGTTCGCGCACCGCATCTGGGTTGAGCGCAGCGGAGACCTGGTGCTTGCCATTGACCTGCGTACTCTGAAAGGTTACCATGCCGACCAGCTTGTCCGGTGGCAAAGTCCATTTGTCCACTACCTTCCCATCGAACGTGAACTGGATCGGAGCCGCGATCATCTGCTGAGCCATCGCCCTGGCTGGCGCCAGATCCTGTTCGGTGATCTGCGGCGCAGCTCGGGTGACGGGGATAGTGATGGGATTCGAGGAGAGCGCCCGCACCTCCTTCTCGATCTCATCCCGCAGCTTGGCCTCATCGAGCGCGAGCCCCTCTTTAGGAGGCAACAGACGCACCTGGTCCCCGTCGATCTTCAAGGCCCCGTTGACAACGCTCTGATCGATCTGCAGTGAAAGCCGCTTGGCGAAGGCGGCGAACTTATCTCCGTCCAGACTGTAAATCGGCTCCAGGCTCACGCCAGCGCCGAGCGCCCCGACCTGGGCGATGAGCTTATCCAGCGGGTTCCCTTCCTTGCCGGACTGCAAAGCCTTGTCGATCGTCTTCTGCGTGTCGAATCGCACCCCCATCTGCGCGGGCGAGGATTTGAACTCCTGACCACCCTGCCGCAACACAATGGTGCCAGCCTCATACGAGGTCAGCTTGGCCTGCAGCACCTTGCTGGCATCATCGCGATCGAGCCCGCCCACGTCGACTCCATGCACCTTGAGACCCAGGATCACCCGATCTCTATACACCACCTGGTAGGCGATCACCCCAGCCACGGCAACTACCAGTATGGCAAGCCCCAGCAGGATCATCATCTGTAGCGAGCCCGGCCCGGTCGTCTGGAGCGTGTCCGCCCCCGGTCCCTCCGGTCTCTTGCCTCTACCCTCAATATCCCCTCTGGTCCTCATGGATTATCCCTTCCCTAGTGCAGGATCAGCGGACCTACTCGGGAACACCCCGCGCCACCCCGCATTCAGTCGGGGTTCTCGGTCGCCCATGGCGACCGGACCCCGGTCTGACGACGCACTTGATCAACCACAGCCAGGTCAGAGGCTCGACGTCCCCGGCAAAACTTGCCGATCTCTCACCTCCATGCTTAGCCTGTTCCCTGTCACTTTGCACCGGATTATAACGCAGCCCTAGCGACGAAGCAACCCAGGGTCCGCGCCAGAATGACGATCTTCGAGGAGCCTTGTTTTCTCTTTCTCCAGAGTCTATCCTTTAACGTAGTGGGGAGGGGGAGGAGTATGAACGTCATGCGCTTCACTATCGTCGATTCTTCAGGAACCGTCAGCTTCGTGGGACCCTGCGAGGCGATGCAGCCGCTGGTTGCCGCCTGCGCGGAGAACCCGGAGACTCTGGAGGATCTGCTAGCCATCGTCGATCGCTACTTCCCCCAGTTGAGAGACGAGGTACTGAGTGGACTGGCCGTCTTCGACGAGCACAACTCCAACCGCGTCTTCGACGATATCCACGCGGCCCTGGACCTTCTCAAGCCATACGAGCTTCCGACTTTTCGTGTAGTCGACAAACGAACGTCGAGCGCGAGTCTGCAGCCGGTGAAGGCCGGATTGATTATCTTCAACCTGCCCGCCAGGCGTATCATACAAGTCCAGAACAGCTACGTCGAGATCCAGCGCTCCGGACGTCTCATAACACATCCCACCGCGGCGTCAACCTCGCGGATGCTCCACTACGAGCTACCCAAGGAGTGGTCACTCGTGCCGTAGTTTTGCAGCAGCTCCATCTCTTCAATCTCGCATTCCTGGACCGGCTTGTCCTTGCGAAGGGATAGAAAGCGTGGACCGCGCAGCTTGAGGTCCGGGGTCCACTCGATGTACTGGACTTCGGCCACCAGTTCCGGCCGCAGCCAGTGGGTCGGTCTGGCGGTGCGCGGCATCTCGGCGAATGGGCAGATCGGTGACTCCCTTTGGACGAGCTTGGCGTGCAAGGCTGCCAGGGTCTCATTGTCGAATCCGCTGCCAACCTGCCCCACGTGGAGAAGCGAAGAGCCCCTATAGGTCCCAAGAACCAGCGAACCCAGCAGGCCGGCGCGCCGCCCCTGCCCTTCGGTGAAGCCGCAGACGACGCAGTCCTGCACCTTGGTCTTCAGTATCTTGAGCCAGAGCGCACTGCGCTGGCCCGGTAGATACTGGCTAGATTTCTCTTTGGCGACCACGCCGTGTAATCCCAGATGGTTGATCTTTTTGAAGAATGCGCTGCCGCGCTCGTCGATCCAGGTGCCCAGAACCAGATGGTTGCCCTGCTGCACCATCCGACACAGCATATCCTTGCGCTCAAGCAAGGGAAACCGCGTCAGTAGCCTTCCATCTGTGCGAAGGACGTCGAAGGCAATGAAGAGGGCCGGCTGGCTACGCGCGAGAACGGCGCTGGTTCTTTCATCGGACTGATTGCGACGTGCCAGCGCACGGGCATCGGGCTTGCCCGATATAGAGACGATGATCTCACCGTCTAGAACCACCTCGGAAGCAGTGTTAATCTGACGATGTAGCGACAACAGCTCGGGATACCGGCCGGAAATGTCGTCCCCGGTCCTGTCCAGCAGCCGCGTTCCCTCTTCGCTCAGGTAGGCCATACAGCGAATGCCATCCCATTTGGCTTCGAAGATATGTTTGGGTGAATCAAACACCTGTGTTGTCAAACAGGCCAGCATCGGTCGGATCTCGGTTTCGAGAGACGAACTCATCGCGCTTCTCTCCTATCCCTCGCTCAGAGAGCCCCCACCGCCCAGTTTGCCCCTCCTCTCAGGTGGGATGATCTCAGTTGACCTCATGGGGCGGACGATGGCGCAGGCGATTCTTGGTTGATATCCTGCGTCGCCGGCGTCGAGCTCGCCCCCTTGGATGGAGCAGGCGTGGACGCGCTCGACGTTGGTGCCGGGACAGCCGGCGTGGGCATTGGTATCACCGGTGTGGCCGTTGGTGGAGCAGGTGTCGGTGCTACCGGCGTTGGCGTGGGGGCAGCCGGGGTAGGGGACGCGGGCGCTGGAGTCGGCGTCACGGTCCGCGGCGTGTTCGTGGGGCTGGGAGTGGGTGGCGCTGAGGTGGGCGTGGGCGCACCGGCGCTGATCACCACATCCACGCGCGAGTCCCGCGCGACCACCGCGTTGGCCGGTGGGCTCTGCTCGATAATCCTCCCGGCCGGCACATCGGAGCTGAGCCGCGTTGCAGAACCACCCAGGCTCAAACCCACGTTGCGTAGAGAGTCCTCGGCCTCGCCACTCGTGCGCCCGAGCAGCCCCGGGACCTGGACCAGTTGAGGATTCGTCACCACATCCGGCCCGGTACTAATCACTACGACCAGTCGATCACCCGTCGTCACGCGCTCTCCCCGCGCGGGATGCTGCTCCACAACCGAGTTCACGGGAGCCCGTTGATCCGCCCTACTGCCGCCCACGACCAGCATCAGTCCGGCCTGCCGTGCCCTGTCCTGGGCCGCCGCTAGGTCGAGCCCTAGAACGCTGGGTACGTCGACGCGAGGGTTGGGCGGAGCAGGCGTGTTCTGAGTTATTGGCGTGGGCGACGGCATCGGCGTGGAAGTTGGCGTTCGCGTTGGCGTTTGAATCAAGAGCGTCGACACGCCAGGGGCGGAAGACAGTAGGTCGCTGGACTGAAGCACAGGCCAGGCGCGCAGCGCACCGTATCCCATCGCGACGAGCAGCCCCACACCGATCAGTGACCAGACGAGACGAGAGAGGAGCTTCCCTTTTCCCCTGCCCGACGCCGCTGCCATCTCCAGTCGTGCGGACTGCTCCAAGCCATCGTCTCGGGCCCAGAAATCCTGATCCGCCATCGACCAGACCGTCGTCGCCCCCTTGTCCCCGACCGCATTGTCATGCGTCGTCGCGTCGGGGCCGAGCGGCTCCGGCGACTCGGTCTGCATTGCCGGGAGCGGGGCAATCGGCACGAGCCGCGTCGTGCCCTCATCCTGGCGATCGACGTCGACCAGGGCTCCCCGCATCTCAGCGGCGTTGGCGAACCGACGCGCTGGGACTTTATCCAGCGCTCGGGCGATGACCGCGTCAAGAGCGGCCGGGAGCGCCGGTGCCACCTGCGCCAAGCGCGGGGCTGGCTCCTGAATATGCTTCAAGGCGATCTCCAGCGGCGTGGAGCCATTAAAGGGGAGTCGGCCCGTCAGCATCTCGAAGAGGACCACCCCGATGGCGTAGACGTCAGAGCTTGGAAGCACACTATCGCCGCGGGCCTGCTCGGGCGAGATATATTGAGCGGAGCCCAGAGCCACACCCGTCGTGGTGAGCCCCACGGCGTTCATGGCCCGAGCGATGCCGAAATCGACGACTTTGACCCGCCCATCCTCGGTGAGCAGGATGTTCTGCGGCTTGATGTCCCGGTGAATCAACCCCTTCTGGTGGGCCGCCTGCACCCCAGCGCAGATCTGACGCGCCAGGGCCATGGCCTCGCTGGACGACAGAAACTTTTTCTGGCGCAGGTAGCTCTTCAGATCGAGGCCGGCGACATACTCCATGACGATGAAGTAGCTCTCGCCGGTCGATCCGTGATCGTACACGGACACCACGTTCGGATGAGACAGGCTGGCAATGGCAAGTGCTTCCTGTCTGAACCGTTCCACGAAGCTGGCATCCTGAACCAGCTCCTCTCGCAATATCTTGACGGCCACGTGCCGTTGCATCTTGCGGTCAAAGGCGCGATAGACCCGGGCCATGCCGCCCTGGCCGATCCTATCGAGGATGTCGTAGCGGTCCTGAAAGAGCTCTCCCTCCAACTTCCCATCCCACACTGCTCGTCCAGCCCGAGGCTACGGAAGCATGACCACGATTGCTCCCGCCGGGCGGCCGGTTCGAATACTTGAGGTAGCCCAGTATAACATATCTTTGCGCCCCTTGTGGTGTGCTGATAATTCGGAATGTGTCACCATGTCGCAGCGCAGGACAGCGGTCCAAACTCGGGGCTTGCATCTCAAATCGGCGGGCGTATGTCATCAAGGCGGGAGATCTCGGTCATGGGGAGATAGAGGCGATTCTTGTGGTCCTCGAACGGTCTGAACTGATGATGCAGGCGCCCTCGCGCAACTGCGCCCGCAGGAACTATCGCCAGCTATCCTGCGCCGACGAAGTCGTCCAGGAGGAGAACCGGAGCTTCGCTTATGCGGCGCAGGTCCCGGTCGTTGGTCAGAAAGGCGTTTGCGCCCGCGCGAAGGCAGGCCGATACTTGTAGCGCATCGGCGGGCCGCAGCCTGTAGGTAGCTCGCAGGTCGGCGGCTCCTCTCGCAACCGCCCTATCGAGCGGAACGATCGTGAGGTTCGGGTAGTTCGACAGCAACACCTCGTACTCGTCGGCCACGTCAGGTCGCCCCAACTGCAGTGGTTTTACCGCCAATTCCATGAGAGTGAGAACCGAGGTCACCCCGCGAAACGCGCCGTTCGCTAGCCCAGTGAGGACAGAACCGGCTAAAGCAGCCCGGCGAGAGGTAGCCTCCAGGTGATAGATGAAGATGGCGGTATCCAGGCCGACGACCGAGTGTTCACGCAAGACGTCCGCTATTCCTGCCAAGCTTCGCGCTCTCCTCGAACGTACTCCTGTGGCTCGATGCCCTGCCATATGTCGCTATGCAGGCCCCGCAGACGCTGGCTGTAATCGCTGGGCTCCGGGATCAGCACAATGTAGCCGTCCCGCACATCGACCAGCAAGCTGTCGCCAGCCTGGAGGTGCAGCCGTCTTCTCGCATCCGCGGGAACCGAGATCTGAAACTTGCTACTTACTTTGACCCGTGCTGTCATCATCCATCCTCCGTATTTATCACGCGTGACCTTGATCCAGCACCCACGATATGTGGCTCGAGGCTCACTAAGCATCTTAGCTCATTTGCCAAGCAGGAGCAAGCTGAAGTGTTGCAAAGAGTGGTGGCAGCAACTCGCTCCTATGGAGGACAGGGAGCGGATTGACTTGAGTCCCTCTCGTCCCGGGCCGCAAGGTACGCTACCTCCGATGCAGCAGCTTGGATAGCGCTCGTGGCGAGGGCGCCGCAAGCCCCTTCTCCAGCGCGCCACTCCGCCACAGCGCACCCTTCAGCCAGAAGAGACCGATGACTCCGGCCGTGATGGCCGCCAGATAGATCTGACCCATGTCGAGGATCGGGCGAACGTGAACTCCTTCCGGTCCCACTACGATCGCGGCCACGGGGCGACTGCGCGCTCCACCGCCGCCGCCACCACCGGCCCCGGAGCCGGAGCCGGACACGCCGCCGGGAGAGCTACCCTCACCACTGCCCATCCCAAAGCCGAAGCCACACATCACCTCGGCCACCGGGATCACAGTGCGCCCGTCCAGACTGTGAGGCTCGCCGAACGCGGCGCTAGCCCGGGCCGTGGACGCTAGCTGTCCCAATGCTTTGACGATACTCTCCGGCAGCGCCGCGTCGACAGTGATGCGATCTGGCTGCTCGCCTTCGTGCTTCTCGACCATGATTGCTTTCTCCTTCACCTATGATTCGAGCTAGCGTCCCTTCGGAAGATGTGCGCCAGAATCACCAGCACACCGACCAGCATCGCCGAGAGGGTAACCCTCATCCCGATGTCTGGGATCGGCACGCGCTGTATACCGTCGGCATCCTCGACCTCTACCGCGATGGGCCGAGTCCAGACAAAACCAGCGACCAGCGCCTCCGACCGACGCAGGGTCACCGACACGGTGCGCGCAATCGGGACGAGGCGCTTACCCGCCACGTTCAAGGGCACGCCACGCACCACACCTGCTTCAACAACACGACCGATCTTGAAAGTCATAGACGTCCCCTATCTCGCAGAGACCCTGGTGACCACCTATGCCAGCTCGCGAGCCATCCTCCGGATCTCCGATGCATTGTCCGTCCCCAGACGCACCCGCGCCACGCGCCGTCCTTGCGCTTGCAAAGCCTGCAAATCTCCCAGCGCCTGCGCGTCGCAGAGCGTGCCGAACGTATACTGCTCCCCGGGAATTGGGATATTCTGAGTTCGGTCGGCTACAAGCTGGAGGTACAATCCATTGCCCGGTCCGCCTTTGTGAAGCTGGCCGGTGGAGTGGAGAAAGCGCGGCCCGTAGCCCAGGGTGGTTGCCACCCGGAACCGCTCCATCACCGCACGGCGAAGCTCAGTGAGCGCCGCCTCCACCTCGGGCGTCGGGCGCAGGTAGGCCATGATAGCAAGATAGTCCCCAGCCTGAGACTGCAACAGCAAATCCCGCGGCGAGCTGGGCGCCGCTATCTCCGGAAACCGTCCCGATTGCTGGTACTCGCGCAGAACGGCCGAAGTCACGTCTTTGGACTGCTGCACGTTGGGCTGATCGAAGGGCTGGATGCCCAGGACCGCCCCGGCTACGGCCGTAGCGAGCTCCCAGCGGAAGAACTCGGCGCCAAGATCGAGGCGATCCGGCAGATCCAGCCTGACCACGGGCTGTCCCGACTCCGCGATCCCCTCCACGGCCGCGTCGGGGGAAGTATTGTCGTCGCCCTCCAGCCGCAGGTAGACGAAGACTCGGTCGTCGCCGTAGAACTGTGGGTCCATGAGAGGCTCGTCCGCTATTGGGATGATGCCTTTGCCCTCCTTGCCCGTACTTTCCGCGATGAGCTGCTCGACCCATAGGCCGAAGCTTCCGATAGAGGACGAGGCGATGAGTGTGAGCTTGGAGCGGCCACTTAGAGCGAACGCGCCCATAGCCGCTCCGAGCCATGCACCCGGATTCTGGCGGATCGGCACGCTTGCGGCGCACGCGTCGTGGATAGCACCGGCTCGCTCCAGCAGCGTCGCGACGTCGAGACCGGTCAGAGCGGCCGGCACTAGCCCAAAATAGGAGAGAACGGAGTAGCGTCCGCCGATGTCATGGGGATTCAGGAACACACGCCGGAACCCCTGCTCCCGGGCCAGTTTTTCGAGCGACGTCCCGGGATCGGTCACGGCCACGAAGTTCTGGCCGAACGTTTCTCTGCCAACAGCCTGCTCTACCAGGCTGCGGAAATACTTGTACAGAGACATGACCTCGATCGTGCCGCCAGACTTGGAGGAGACCAGAAACAGGGTGCGCGCCGGGTCGATGGACTCCTGCACCGCCAGCACCCAGGCGGGAACTGTGGAGTCCAGGACCATCAATTCAGGAAATGAGGCAGCACTGCCAAAGGTCTGCCGCAACACCTCCGGACCCAGGCTGCTCCCCCCCATGCCCAACAGCACCACGTGGCGAAAACCCGCCTCTCGCACCTGCCGGGCAAAGCCGACCAACTCTGGAACCTGGCCGCGCATCGCGTCGATGACATCAACCCAGCCCAGCCGGTTGGTGATCTCGGTGGGGTCAGGCTTCCAGACAGTGTGATCCTTGCGCCACATCCTCCCGACCACGTCGCGCTGTTCCAGGTCGGCCAGGGCTGTTTCTACCAGGAGCAGGTCCGGTCCCTGGAACTTCTGCATGCTCATCCCCATGTATAGTCCTCCTTGTCGTCGGCCACGTCGCGACCTTCTCTCTGGATCGCGCGGGGCGGCTATAGAGGGACGCAGATGGGCGCCCACTATGATCCATTGTGGCACAGATATGGTACCGACCGCCAATTGGGCAGACCGTGACATGGGCCAAACCTGCGGCTGGACCAGAATCGATCGCCCGACGCTTTGGTTTGGGCGAGAACGCATGAGCCCCCGATTGCCGATTCCCGATCGAACAGCATTTCGGCAGAACAGCTCTCCATGCTATAATGGCGCACCGAAGCGTTCGGCCGGCGTCGTCCTCGATAAGCATGACAGGCGAGCGCAAGACGCCAACACGGTGAGGAGGAGCAGATGTCGGATCAGCCCCTGACCCCCAGGAGGATCTTCGAGCGAATTCCCGAGGTCTTCGATGGTGAGAAGGCCCGAGGGATCAACGCCTCAGTCCAGTTCGTGCTGACCGGCGCGGACGGCGGAGAGTGGTGCGTGAACATCGCGGACGGCGCCTGTCAGGTGACAGAGGGCCGCACCACCAACCCCAGAGTCACGATCACCACGGACGCGCAGGTCTACGTCGACCTCGTATCCGGAAAGCTCAATCCCATGACGGCCTTCATGTCCGGCAAGGTGAAGCTGGACGGCGACCTCGGTCTGGTCATGCGCCTCGGCCCGCTGTTTCAGGCGCCGTAACCGGCGCTGTCATCGTGCGCCCACTTGTTATTGACAAGTGGGGCGCCGAGTGGTAGTATTACACTGTCCTAAGCTGATGCCGCTCGGGAGAGCGCCACCATGATGGTTGGCGCCAGGGCGGCGGGGGTCTTGGGATTTTTTTGTGCTCGCAAAACCGGCGGACGCCACACCCAGCGCCGGTGCCGATTGTGGTCGCCTTCTGGGTCTGGAGACATAGAGATGGCCCCGCGTGGCTGGGACCCACCGGGGCCGTGGCATGAGGAGCGTCTGCTACTCCTGCACGCGTATTATAGCGTCGTGCAAGGGGCTAGTCTAGCTTGGCCGGGCTAGCCCTTTTCTCCTAGCTGCGGCAGCGGGCGCCCTCGTGCATAGCGTCTCAGCGAGTGCCCACTAATTCGCTCTCGGAGAAACAAGACCGTGAACAAGCGCACGCTCACAACACTCGCGATACTCCTCTTTTCCTTCGCGCTGCTCCTGATGCCGCGCGGCGCTACTCCTATCAGCGCCGTCGCTCCGCCTCCCAGCGTCGATCTCCTCGGTCAGATCGGCGGTGGCGCGGTGGCCTTCGCCCTGCAAGGGAACTACGCCTATGTCGGCGTCGGCCCGCGGCTTGTCACGGTGGATATCACCGACCCAGCCCACATGACCGTGATCGGCCAGAGTGACGTACAGTCGAGTTACATCAGAGGCGTCGCGGTCTCCGGCAACTACGCCTACGCCGCCTCCGGCACTAGGCTGAACGTCTTCGACATCTCGAACGCCTCCCATCCGACAGCAGTCGCCGTCTGGGTTAGACCCACCAACACGCCCGGGCTCGCAGCCGGCATCACGGTAGTGGGCAGCTATGCCTATCTGGCCGATGGGGCGAGCGGTCTGAGGATCATAGACATCTCTGACCCATTGAATCCGAGTCAGGCCGGACACTACGTTACCCCGGGCGGCCAGGGCGGCGGCCAGGCCGTGAAAGTCGTCGGCAGCCTCGCCTACGTGGCCGATGGCCCGGGTGGTCTCCAGATCATCGACGTCTCTAACCCCAGCGCCCCCACATGGGTAGGTTCCTTCGCCAACTACGCCGAGCCCGCTCCCTCTACGCTGACGGGGAAGGCGCTCGGCGTCTTCGTGAACAACGGCCTCGCCTACGTGGGCGATGACCTGGGCTTGCTCATCGTCGACGTGAGCACACCGTCGAGCCCGAGCTTCGTCAGCTTCATCTCCACGGAGCAGTGCGGGCAGCACGGCGTCGGGCCCGGCGCCACGGACGTCTTCGTGGTCGGTGGTCGCGCCTACGTTGCCAACCAGGGCACCTGGGGTGACGTCCAGTCTGGACTCTACGTCCATTCCGGACTCTACATTGTCGACGTCAGCGCCCCAGCCACTCCTCAGTTTGTGGCCCAATGGGGTACTGATGTCAGGGATACAGGAACGGCGCACGGCATTGCCGTCTCCGGCGGCCACGCCTTCGTCGCGTTTAACGCCGGGCTGTTCCGTGCCGTCGACGTGGTGAACCTGCAGCCTTCCCATTATGCTGCCTGTCCGCCCGGCACGCCCAACCTGCTGCAGGCCGGCGACTACGTTCCGAAAATCGGCTCCTTGAATGGAGTCGTGGTGGAGAACGGGTATGCCTACGGCGCCAGTCCCTGGAACGGCCTCCGGGTCATGGACGTCTCGAACCCGGCCAGCCCATCCTGGGTCAGCACATTCGTGATGCGCCAGGCCTTTGGCATAGCCAAGAAAGGCGCCGATGTCTACATAGCCGGCAACGCATGGCATCCGGACAGCTTCGCGGACGGACCCGGGCTCTGGATCCTGGACGTCGCCAATCCGGCCAATCCCACCGTGAGATCCAGCTTACTAACGCCAGGGACCCCGAATGGCATCGCCCTCTCCGGCAGCTACGCCTACCTCGCGGAAGCCGCGTACGTGGACACGGGCACCGGGACTACCCGGGGCGTGAGCGGTCTGCGCATCGTCGATATCTCTAGCCCGGCCAACCCCACGCAGGTCGTGCTCGTGGCCACACCGGGTTCACCCAAAGCCGTCGCGGTGGTCGGCAACTACGCCTACGTCGCCGCGGGAACCGCCGGTCTCCAGATCGTCGACGCCACAGTCCCCGCCAGCGCCAGTCTTGTCGCATCCTACCCACTGGCTGGCGGCGCGAATGCGGTCGACGTCGCGGTCGTGGGCAGCCGTGCTTACGTCGCCGGGGGATCTAACCTGCACGTCATCGACGTTTCCAACCCGCAATCGCCCAGCCTTGTTCGGGCTCTACCGGTGCGCAATAACGCGCTTGCTGTGAGCGTTGTGGACGACTACGCATACGTGGTAGACGGCACGAGCGGTCCGTCGAACAGCAGAGTCAGCGTCTTCGATCTCCTCTCCTCGAACACGACCCCGGTTGTTTCCTGGTTTGGCGCCGGAACCGGCGCCGACGTGGTCGTGACCGGCGGCCTGACCTATGTCCCTGGAAACTCGTCGGGTCTGTATATCGTCCGCTTCAACTTGCCAGTCCGGAACCAGCCCCCAACCGCCCAGGCCGGCACCTACAGCGTGCCCGAGGCCGGCTCGGTACAGCTCGCGGGCACGGGCACCGATCCGGACAACGACCCACTCACCTTCGCCTGGGACCTGGATAACGACGGGACATTCGAGACCTCAGCGCAGAATGTGACCTTCTCCGCCGCCAACCTGGACGGTCCTGCCAGCCGAACAGTCGTGCTGCAGGTCTGCGACGGCAAGGGCGCCTGCACAACGTCCAACGGCGTCGTCAATGTTACCAACGTGCCGCCCATGGCAACGCTGAGCAACAACGGACCGGTCGACGCTGGCAGCCCTGCGACCATCAGCTTCAGCAACCCGTCTGATCCCTCCGGCGTGGACATCGCCGCCGGTTTCCACTACGCCTTCGCCTGCGACGGCGGGTCTCTGGACACAGCTCGATACGCCACCAGCGGCGCGTGGACCTCGACTCAGTGCACCTACGCCAGCGTCCCCAGCGATCACACCGTCCGGGGTCGCATTATCGACAAGGACGACGGCTTTGCCGAGTACACGACGGTCGTCCACGTTAACAATGCCCCCGCGCCCGCTCCGACCGTCAATTACATCAATCAGATAGGTGGAGCGGCGCTCGCAGTTGCCATCCAGGGCAACCACGCCTATGTCGGCGTCGGTCCGCGACTCCACGTCGTGGACATCTCCGCCCCCGCGAACATGACCGTGGTAGGCATAAGCCAGGTCCTGCCGGCCGTCATCCGGGGTGTCGCGGTGTCGGGCGATGGCAACCGGGCGTACCTCGCGGCGGGCCAGCGCGGTCTGTACGTGTTCGACACCTCCAACCGTGCCCAGCCGGTGTTGATGGGCAACTGGGATTCCCCGGGCTGGGCGACGGGTATCGCGGTGTCAGGCAGCTACGCCTTCGTCGCCGACGCCTCCAGCGGTCTGCGAATCGTCAACGTGGCCGACCCGTATCAGCCCGGCGAGGTCGGCTTCTACGACACACCGGGCAACGCCAACGCCGTCAAGGTGGTCGGCAACTATGCCTACGTCGCCGACGGCTCGGGTGGGCTGCAGATCATCGACGTCTCCAACCCCTCCGCTGCCGCATGGGTGGCCTCCTTTGCCAACTACGCCGAGCCCGCCCCCTCTACGCTAACAGGACAGGCGCTCGGCATCTTTGTCGATGGCGGCAAGGCCTACGTAGCGGATGATCTGGGTCTGCTCATCGTCGACGTCTCGAACCCCGCGGGCCCCAGCTTCCTCAGCTTCCAGTCCACGGAGCTCTGCGGGCAGCACGGCCTCAAGCCCGCCGCCACGGATGTGTTCGTGATGGGCACACGCGCCTACGTTGCCAACAGCAGCGGCTGGACTGGTGTGCCCGGTGGGTTCTACATCATGGACGTCACTACTCCCACCAGCCCTCAACTCGTCGCTCAGTGGGGCGGAAATCTGCCCGGCAGAGGGTCGACGGACGCCATCGCGGTGGCCGGAGACTATGCCTTCACCGCCAACACCGACGGGCTGTTCCGCGCCGTCGATATCGTCAACCTACAGCCGGCCGACAACTGGATGTGCCCATGGGGTCTGCCCAACCTGCTACAGATGGGCGACTACGTCCCGAAGGTCGGCATATTCCGCGCAGTGGTGGTCGAAAATGGCTACGCTTACGGCGCGAGCACGAACAAGGGTCTCCGCATCATGAACGTATCGAATCCGGCGGACCTGTTCTGGGTCAGCACGTTTGAGATGCGCCAGGCCAACGGAATCGCCAAGAAAGGCAGCGACGTCTACATCGCGGGCTCTAAGAACTACCAGAACGGCGATCTGGTCGACTACATGCCGGGGCTCTGGATTCTGGACGTCTCCAACCCGGCCAGCCCCACCTATAAGTCGGGCCTCCAGACCCCGGGGACGCCCAACGGTATCGCTATCGCCGGCAACTATGCGTACCTGGCCGAGTCGACGTATCAGGACCTTCTCGGCGCCAGGGGCACGGCCGGGCTGCGCGTTGTCGACATCACCCAGCCGCTGAATCCTGTCGACGCGGGTTTTGTTAGTACGCCGGGGGCCTACCCCAACGCCGTTAAGGTGGTCGGCAACTACGCCTACATCGCGGCAGGCTCAGGCGGGTTGCAGATCGTCGATATCACCAACCCACTCGCCGCCATCCTTGTCAGCTCCTTCCCAGTGCCCGGCCAGGCCACCGACGTCACGGTGGTCGGCAGCTACGCATACATCGCGGCAGGCTCAGCGGGATTGCAGATCGTCGACGTATCCAACCCGCAGCAGCCGGCTATTGCGCGGGCGATTCCGACATCAGCTCCCGCTATGGCGGTGGCGGTCTCGAACAACCTGGCCTACGTGACGGATGGCGCCTCCCGCAGCGAGAACGCCGGACTGCGCATGTTCGACCTCTCCTCGCCGAGCACATCCCCTGTCGTGTCCTACGAGCTCGGCGTGGGCTCGAACGACATCGTGGTAACAGACGGCAAGGCCTACCTGGTTGGCTTCGGTGGGCTGTACGTCTTCTCGACCAGCGGCGGCAACCAGCCGCCCTCGGCCCAAGCCGGTACCTACAGTGTGCCCGAGAGCGGCTCCGTTCAACTGGTGGGGACGGGCTCCGCCCCGAACAACAGCCCCCTGTCCTTCAGTTGGGACCTGAACAACGACGGAACGTTCGAGACGTCCGGACAGAGCGTCACGTTCTCGGCCGCCGGTCTCGACGGGTCCTCCAGCCAGATCGTGACACTGCAAGTCTGCGACGGCAGGGGCGCCTGTGCCACCTCCGAAGGCGTCATCAGCGTCACCAACGTGGCCCCCACGGCGACACTCAGCAACGATGGACCCATCAACGAAGGCGGCGTCGCGAACATCATCTTTAGCAACCAGTTCGATCCCGGACGGACCGACACGACCACCGGCTTGCACTTCGCCGTCTCCTGCTACGGCGTCTTCACGACCACAGTCACGTACGCCGGTAGCGGTGCCAGTCCTTCCATCCCCTGCTCGTTTCGCAACGGGACCCAAAATCGCACCGTCTACGGCCGCATTATCGACAAGGACGACGGGTACACCGAGTACACCACGGTGGTCGTCGTCAACAACGTCGCCCCGACGGTGACGCCACCGGCCGATCAGAGCTCCAACGAGGGCTCCTCGGTCGTCTTCTCCCTGGGCTCCTTCGCAGATCCCGGCACAGTCGATTACCCCTGGACCGTCGACGTCGACTGGGGCGACGGCTCGGCCCATACCGCTTTCACCACCAGCACCCAGGGACCGCTGGGCATGCAGCCACACACCTTCGCAGACAACGGCGTCTACCTCGTCACCGTCAAGGTGACCGACAAGGACGGCGCTCCTGGTGCGGCAAGCTTCCACGTGACCGTGTCTAACGTGGCGCCCACCGGTACCCTGAGCAACAACGGGCCGATCAACGAGGGCAGCGCCGCCACCGTCGGCTTCACCAACCAGACCGACCCGTCCAGTGTCGACCTCACAGCCGGCCTGCACTACGCCTTCACCTGCGACGGGGGCTCGTTGGCTGCCGCAACCTATGCCAGCAGCAATACCAGCGCCTCCACCATCTGCCCGGCCGTCGACAATCCGGGCTACACCGTCAGGGCACGCATCATCGACAAGGACGGTGGATTCAGCGAGTACACCGGCACGGTCGTCGTCAACAACGTCCGACCGACTATCGGCGTGATCAGCGGTCCGGTGGCCCCGCTGCAGGTGAACACGATCGTCACCACCACCGCGTCCTTCACCGACCCCGGCATTCTGGACAATCACACGGCGGTCTGGGACTGGAATGACGGTCAGACCTCGACCGGCGCAGTGACAGAGATCAAAGGCTCAGGGAGCGTTCTGGGCAGCCATACCTACACTGCCGCTGGTGTCTACACCGTCCGCCTGACTTTGACGGACAAGGACGGCAGCTCCGACCAGGCCGTATACCAGTCCTACGTCGTGATCTACGATCCAGGGGCTGGCTTCGTCACTGGCGGCGGCTGGATCAATTCGCCAGCCGGGGCTTACGCCCTCGACGCATCGCTCACGGGTCGGGCCAACTTTGGGTTCAACTCCAAGTACCTGCCGGGACGAACTGCGCCGAGCGGACAGACCGAGTTCCAGTTCAAGACCGCCAATCTGAACTTCCACAGCGAAGACTACGAGTGGCTGGTCGTCTCGGGTCGCAAGGGTCAGTATCGGGGCACCGGCACCGTCAGCGGACAGGGGAGCTACGGCTTCCTGCTGACCGTTATCGACGGCGATCTGAGCGGCGGTGATGGCATCGACCGGTTCCGCATCAAGATCTGGGACAAGAACAAGGGCAACGGTCTGGTCTACGACAACCAGAGCGGGGCCGACGACACGGCCGACCCGACCACGGCCCTGGCGGGAGGCAGCATCGTCATCCACAAGTAGTAGCTTGAATCAATAGGACCGCAGCTTCTCAGGAGCGCGTACAGAGCAGGGTCGACTCTACTGCGATTTGCGCGCTCCCTCATTGGTATTCGACACGGCAGGCCACGACGCGGTTGGGGCGATTTGACCGCTAGCAGAGTCGTGTGTTAGACTGCGCCCAGATACGCTATCTTGCTCTCGACGCCTCAGCGTGGTGCCAGGTCGTGCCTTCTTCACTGCCTGGTCAGCCCTCCTCGATGACTGTGCACCACCCAACGCCGAGATCCCACGTGACGGAACATGGACGAGCTACTGCACGACGAAGCCCTGCTCGCGGGGAAGACGGGCCCGATCTATCAAGTCTTCGGCTCTCTCTTCATTCGCAATTACCGCCTTCTGTGGCTGGGCAATCTCCTCTCCTCCACCGCGGTGTGGATGGAGCAAGTTGCGGCCGGCTGGCTAATGCTGCTGCTGTCCGGCTCGCCTTTCATGGTGGGGTTGGCCTCGTTCGCGCGCGGCATCCCCTTGCTGCTGGTCTCACCCGCCAGTGGAGTACTGGCCGACCGTCTGGATCGCCGTCGTCTTCTGATCACCAACCAGGCCATTCTCGTCACCGTCGCTCTGATCCTAGCTGTCCTGATCGCGACCGGGTGGATCACCCCCTGGCAGCTTCTGGCCGGCGCGGTAGTGAGCGGCATCACCTCCGCCATGCTCCTCCCCACACGACAGACGCTCGTATCGAGCTTGGTGGGACGCGCCCACTTGACCAATGCCATCGCGCTGCAATCCATGGGCAACAGTACTACCCGAATACTGGGTCCATCCTTGGCCGGAGCGCTGATCGGCGTCATCGGCGTCATGGCCTGCTACTTTGTGCAAGCCGCCAGCTATGTCTCTGCCCTGTGTCTGACCGTATCGATGAGGACGCCGCCCAACGGCCGGGACGCCGCCGGCGAGACGATGTGGCAAAACCTGCGCGCGGGGTTCAGCTACATCAGGGCAGACAGGTCCGTCCTGAGCATCCTGATCATGGCATCGGTGACCAGCGTATTCGCCATGCCCTACACTTCGATGCTGCCCGTGCTGGCCCGAGACGTTTTCAAGGTCGATGCATCGGGGCTGGGTATCCTGATGACTACCATGGGCGTCGGCTCGCTCGTGGGCTCACTAGCTCTGGCTGCCTGGACTGCACCTCCCCGCCGTGGACCGATGGTGCTCGTTTCCGTTCTTGTCCTCAGCCTGGGGACTGTGGCCCTGGCACTGGCCGACTCCTATTTCACCGCCTGCGTGGTCATGGCCGTGATCGGGTTGGCCAACTCCTTCGCCTTGGCTCTCTACAATACGCTGATTCAGGTGCTCGTCCCCGACGCTCTGCGGGGCCGCGTGATGAGCGCCTACATGATGACCTTCGGACTGACGCCGTTGGGCGCCCTGGTAGTCGGCGCAATCGCCGAGGTCGGCGGCGCTCCGCTGGCCATCGGCCTGGGCGGCGGCATTAGCGCCGTCGCGGCTATCCTGGTCGCTATCTATTTCCCCGAGCTACGCGCGCTGGAGTAACGAGCCACAATGCCGGGCGAGAGCTTATCCACCACCCGGCATTAGGATGTGAGCATTTCTCGCGCAGATCCTTGAGTCCGCCACGAGTTGTTGTCCTGTTAGGCTGCCTTCTTGGCCCTCTGGCTCGGCTCCGTCACCATAGCGTGAGCGTAGACCAGCCCAAGTCCGTAGGCTCCCCCATGCGCCTCGATGATATCGAGGACAGGCTGATAGGTCTCCTGGCGCGCCCAGTCGCGTTGCCATTCGAGCATCAGTTGCATCCAGGTCAGCGGGACCACGCCCTTCTGGATCATGCGCTGCATCGCCATGTCATGAACCACCGTGCTCACGTCGCCGCAGGCGTCGGTGACCACGTAGACTTCGTAGCCGTCGGCCAGCGCCGTGAGCGCTGGGAAAGCGGCACAGATCTCTGTCCAGAGGCCGGCAATGATCACCTTCTTTCGGCCGGTCCGCTTCACTGCCTCGACCACACGCTGGTCTTCCCAGGCATTCATCGTCGTGCGATCGATCGGCTCCTGCTGGGGGAAAACCGCCTGGATCTGTGGGAAAAGCGGCCCGCTGAAGGTCTCGGCCGCAATGGTCGTCAGAATCGTCGGGACATTGAAGAGCTTCGCCGCCTTCGCCAGGCCGACCACGTTACTGATCAACAACTGCCGATCGATCGACTGGACGCCAAAGGCCATCTGAGGCTGGTGGTCGATCAACAACAGCACGCAGCTACCTGCATCAAGTAGGGGAATGTTCTGAGGACCCATCCCGGTCGCGGACGTCTCCCTTGTTTCAGCCATCGCTTACCTCCATCTTGGTGCGACTCTGTCGTACGGCGAGGTTCATGCAGGAGGTGTGCCAATTCGGGCGGGTGCCGTGTTGATGGCCGTACGCCCTCCAGCTGGGCAGACTCAAGAAGAAAACGTCCTTCCCAGCCTTGTCTCGCCCTATGCTAACCTGCTACAATCGCGAGCAAGCTATCCGGCGTTATCGCGTCTCTGCGTTGGCCGACAGGACGAGACCCTTTTGTTTTCCGAGTTGTGCGAGCATTGCGCCGGCTTGTGCAAGTTCGGAGAGGACTATCGCGCTCTGTTGAAGATAGCGAAGTCGAAGTAAAGGAGGACACAACATGGCCACACGAAAAGGGTCCAAGCAAGAGCCTCAGCTCATCGAGATGCCGGCCCAGAAGATGGCCGTCGTCTACACCCAGGGCGACCCGAACGTCGTTGGAGGGCAGGCCATCCCTGCGCTGTATGGCTCGGCCTACACGCTCAAGTTCGATCTCAAGAAGAAAGGCGTCGAGTACAAAGTAGGAGTTCTGCGGGCGCGCTGGCCCAGCTCGCTGGATACGCCCAAGGACCAATGGATCGGCATCTGGGGCTTGCCCCTCCCTGACGACACCTCTGCCGTGCCCCAGAAAGAGCCGGCCGTAGAGGTCAAGCTGGAGACGTGGGAGTACGGCACGGTGGCTCAGATCCTCCACGTGGGTCCCTACGCCGACGAGGAGCCCACAGTCCAGCGCCTCCACGAGTTCATCGCCCAGAATGGCTACGAAATAGCCGGTCATCACGAAGAGGAGTATCTCACGACCCCGAAGGCCAAGGTGCAAAAGACCCTCATCCGCTACTCGGTCAAGAGGAAGTAGACCGGAATGCAGCCGATCGCTATGCCGACCTCGCCGGCTCGGCTCATTCTGATCGGGCTTTTGTCCTGGCTATCCATGCTCGGCTTCGACTTTCTACTGCACGGCGGAGTGCTGGCAGGGCTTTACGTTGAGCCAAGCCCGTTCCTGCTATCACCGGCCGAAGCGTTCAAGCGGATACCGTTGGGATACCTGGCCTTTCTTGTTCTCGCGATCATGCTCCTGTGGCTTATGCACCGTCTCAGAATCGTCGGATGGCGGCCCGGCTCTCGCTTTGGACTGACGTTGGGTGGTCTCCTCTGGTCCGCACAGACACTTGCCCTGCTATCCATCTCCACGGCCGATTGGGCGTTGCTCGTCGGCTGGTTTGTCGGTCAAACGCTGCAATTCGGGATCGCCGGCGCGGTCGTCGGCAGCGGACTGGCCGGGGTCAGTCTGCGGCATCTGTCCTTTGTTGTGGCAGCATTTGTCATCGTCACCCTGGTATTGACAGTGGTCCTGCAATCTCTCGGACTGGCGCCGGCCGTCCGGATGTGAGAGGCAAGTAGACTTTAGCAACTATTACCGTCGTGGCCGTTTCCTCCGCAGGTAGATTGCGGTCCCAATGGTCGGAATGCTGATAAGCGTCGCGATCACATTGGCTACCACGACCGGCACCGAATGATTCACGACGCCATAGGCCAACCAGAGGGGTAGCCGATGGTGAGCACGGTCAGGAAGGGCAGCGACACGTTGTGCGCCGACCGGGTTTGGACCATGCGCTTCAGTTGGAAGAGAGGACCGCAGTCCATGACGATGCCCCAGACGGTCACTACGACACCGATGATATCCGCAAATGACAACACACGTACGGACCTCCCACCCAACGCTCGATACCGACCGGAAGCTCCGTGCGAGCTCACGCCCTCAGACGATCCAGCCTGCCGATGTACTCCCCAAGTACGGGCGTCTTCGCCAGCACCGCTCCGCGGTGATGCGCACCGCCTGTCGGACGACTTGAAGGCGCAATCCGCGAAGAGCGCGAGCCAGACTGAGCATACATCTTCCGTATTGTACGATCAGCGCGGCCGTCCCGGATAGCTCCAAACGACGGTTTCGCGACGCTTCTCCCCCATGGCGAGTTGCCGATGTGCGCTGAAAAAGGGTACAATAGGTCATGATGACCTATTGGTCAATACTTGGCGTAGGAGGGCGTGATGGCGAGGAGAGTGAGCGCGGCAATGGCGAAATCTCACCTTTCCGACCTAATGGCCAGCGTTGCTCATCAGGGCCAGCACTACATCATCGAACGGCGCGGCAAGCCGGTGGCCGCGCTTGTAACCGTAAACGAGCTGGAGAAGCTGGAGCAAGAGAGCGCGAAGTCAGACCGCCCGCTGGGCGCCCTTGCGCTGGTTGGCGCGTGGCGCGAAATCGAGGAAGACGAATTCGATCGGATACTGGCCGACATCTACAGCGAACGCGAGCGTGATACCGGGCGGCAAGTGGACCTTGGCAACTGATTATCTGCTCGACACCGACATCTTGAGCGATCTGCTAAAAAGGACGCCCTCGACCAGGCTCATCACGAAGCTGGCGGCGATTCCGCCGGAGCACCAGTTCACCTCCAGCATCACGCTGGGCGAGTTGATCTACGGAGCCAGCCGCGTCAGGGAACGTGGTCCGCTTTTGCTCAAACGAATCGAGGACAACCTGTTGCCGAACTTGCCCATCCTCCCGTTCGACGCCGTGGCCGCGCGCCGCTACGGCGAGCTGAGGGCAACTCTTGAGCGACAGGGAATCCTGATCGGCGACGCCGACCTTAGAATCGCAGCAATCGCCCTTTCAAGAAATCTTGTAATAGTAACCGGCAACGTCCGCCACTTCCAGCGGATCGCGGAGGCCGGTGGTTTGGTGGTGGAAAACTGGCTCGAAGAAAGAGACTGAAAATGCCCGGGCCTGGACCTTCGTAATCTGATGTGCTAGCATTAAGCATCAGATGCGCACCGCTGGCGTGCCACCGAGTTGGAGGAAAAAGCATGCGCACGACCCTAGATGTTGAAGATGATGTTCTCCTAGCAGCCAAGGAAATCGCTAAACAGCGAGGCGTTGGGGTCGGCAAAGTACTATCTGACCTGGCCCGACAATCATTGACCCGCCGGGTTTCGGGTCCCACCAGAGATGGGCTTCCGCTGTTCCCGATCCAGCCGGACGCAGGCGTCGTCACGTTGGAGCTGGTCAATCGGCTACGAGACGAAACCCCATGACAACCTATCTGTTGGATGTCAACCTCCTGCTTGCATTGGGTGATCCAATGCACGTGCATCATGAAACGGCTCACCGCTGGTTCGCGAGCACGGGCCATCATTCCTGGGCCACCTGTCCGATTACCGAGAACGGCTTTCTCCGCGTCGCCAGTCATCCAAGCTACCCTAACCGGCCTGGAGACGTCCTCGCTGTGCTTGCCATGCTCGGCCGGCTATACAAAGCGGAAGGCCACGAGTTTTGGCCAGAAGATATCAGTATTCTCGACATCCTGGAGCCCGGCACGATCATCACACACGCTCAGATCACAGATGTTTACCTGGTTGGATTGGCGGTTCACAGGAAAGGCAAACTGGCCACGCTGGATCAGCGCATCCCGGTCCATGCTGTTCGCGGCGGACAGGAAGCGGTGGAACTCATTCGGGGACAATGAGTTCCACAATTGAAGCCGGTGACAACGAAAGGAAGAAGGCAACCCCATGCGTTACCAGTTCTCCGAGAAAGGGACGTTCTTTTCGACCCGCCAGCGCGGAGATGAGGTGCGCGGAGACATTGAGGCGCGGCTACAGGGACTTGAGCCGAATGAGCCTTTGATCCTGGACTTCGCTGGCGTGGAAATGATCAGCTTCTCTTTTGCGGATGAGGTCGTTGGGCGCCTCTTGGAAAGCAGCAAGGCAGGCGGTCTAGGCGACCGTGTCATCCTTCTCGCGAATTTGAACGCTGAGACCAGTGATCCGATCGAGAGATCGCTTGAGCGAAGGGAGCTCATTGCGGCCTACCTAGACGTTGACGGAAGCGTGCGCCTAATGTGTGCGCCACAGCATCTGGAGCAAACCTTCACTGCCGTGCAGGCGCACCAGCAGTTCAGAACTCCTGAGTTGGCCACAGAACTAAACATAAGTGTGCAGGCGTGCAACAACCGGTTGAAACCGCTCCTCGCCGCGGGCTTGCTCAGACGGAAGAACACAACAGGCAAGTCGGGTGGGCGACAGTTCGTATATTCTCCGACTATGTCGTGACATAGCAAAGAGCTGGCGTTCGACCGTCAGATGTCGCCTCTCCACAGAAACGGGCCTTCGACTGTGCAACAGAGGGGTCTGCTGTAGACGGTCACTGATACTAGCAATCACCGAAAAAAGGGGACGATCCGATATTTGCATGTATTGCGGCACCCTCTAGATCAGGGAACAGCCTGCCATAAGTAATGCCCATAAGCTCAAGATCCCGCAAAGCACGAAGCGCTTCCCGTGCAGGTATTTCATATCGTTCGAGGTTTGCTGCAAGCCCCCGACTGATCAAGTATGATTCGAGGTCTTGAAACTCATCGTGTGTTAGACAAGTGAAGCGGCCCTGCTGGGCCCGCTGCCGATGGTAGTCATCTCGTCGCGCATCGATTATCCGGAACTCTCCCGGCACTTCCAGGTCGCTTGTGAGCACGAGGGCCCAGATAACAACCGTGCCTTTAGGGAAGAAAAGTGCTCCCAAAGTTCCGGGTCCAGATCTCATACCGATCTTGAAGCCCTTGTTGCTTTCTTCGACGGCATCCAAGAACGCGAAGAATGCAGCGATATACGGGCTCTCGGTCCAATCAAGTAGTGGTGTGATTAGACCGTGATGTCTGCCAAGAGCCCACCATTCGTTTTCGTCAGCCCGCCCGTCGCTCGTCTGTCCGGGCAGTCCCTTCACCTGTTCCTTGAACGCGGCCAAATAACTTCTGAGCAGGGGTTTGTATCGCCTCACGACGGAGCGATCATCCTGCGCCTCCAAAGCGAACAAAAGCCTGCGCTCCCATAGCGATGACAACGTCCAGTCCGGATTGCCATGACCTCTATAGAGGCGCATCCCAAGCCGCTTACCTACCATTCTGCGTACTTCAGGGCCAAACTCCTCCCACCTCTCACACCTGAAGACCGTTACTCCCCCTTCGGGATCCTGCGTCTCTTCCACAATCCGTTACCTCTCCTAAGATCGATGGCTGATACCGCATGAGCAGTCCATTGCTTTATAATGCTCCGCTGAACTGCTCGCACAATAGACAGCGCATTCTACCATGCAAGCTCCAACTCGTGCTATTTCGAAGATCGGTTTCGTTTGGGAATGAACAGCCTTGCTCACCACGCCCGCCTGCGCTGCAAGCCACGTCGACCGGTCATCCCTCTTTGTTCCATCGTCAGCGAGTATTGCCAGCACGCCAACGAAATCTGTCGGGACACACCCAGGGCATGAGAACTCAAGCGCACTTTTCTTCGGCTCCAAAACGCACGATAATTGACGAGAATCGGAGGTGAACATGCAATACGAAGATCTCTTGGAGAAGCTACACTCCCTATCCGACCCCCAGGGCAAGGCGGGCATGGCCCGCTACGGCATCAACACCCAGAGCGCACTGGGCATCTCCCTCTATACCCTCAGGCCCCTGGCCAAAGAGACGGGCAAAGATCATCTCCTTGCCCAGCAGCTATGGGACTCCGGCATCCATGAGGCGCGCATTCTGGCCAGCATGGTGGACGACCCGCGCCTGGTGGACGAGGAGCAGATGGAGAGCTGGGTAAGCGACTTTGACTCTTGGGACATCTGTGATCAGACGTGCAGCAATCTCTTCGACAAGACGGCCTTGGCCTACCAGAAGACCGCGGAGTGGAGCGAAAGAACCGAAACCTTCGTGAAGCGGGCTGGCTTCGCTCTCATGGCCGCTCTGTCGGTGCACGACAAGAAGGCATCCGACGAGAAGATCGCGGCATTCCTCCCCGTCATCCTGCGCGAATCTACCGACGACCGCAATTTTGTGAAAAAGGCCGTCAACTGGGCCCTGCGGCAGGTCGGAAAGCGCAACCTGGTCCTGAACGCGCTGGCCATCGAGACAGCTCAGGAGATCAAGAACCTGGACGCGCGAGCTGCGCGCTGGATTGCGTCCGACGCGCTGCGCGAGCTGACGAGCGACAAGGTTCAACAGCGACTGCGAAAATGAGCCTCATCGAACCTGTCGGCACAGAGCTTGTCTTCGCCGGCCAGCCTTACCGCGATCTTCAACCGCGTCCGCGCCGGATCCATGGCGTCGACTTCAGCGGCGCGGTGGACGCCGGGTGGAAGATCTGGATCGCCAGCGGTAGCGTAGACGAGGACTGCTTGCGGATCGAGGACTGCCGACGAGCCGAGGATCTGCCAGGATCGGGCAAGCCACTCGATCGTTGCTTGCCAGCCCTCCGGGAACTCATCGCCGGTGAGACACACGGCGTCTTCGGGCTCGACTTCCCCTTTGGGCTGCCCGACGATCTCGTCAGGAACTATGGCGACTGGGACCAGTTCGTCCTGGACTTCTCCAAGCGCTACCCCGGTCCCAAGGATTTTAGGCAGGACTGCTTCGAGCAAGCAGACCATCATGAGCGAAAGCGGGCGACAGACCGCGAAAACGCTGCTCCGTTCGCGGCCTATAATCTCAAGCTATATCGTCAGACCTACTACGGGATTCGAGACGTGCTCGCTCCCCTGGTGCGCGAGAGGCGGGCCTATGTCCTGCCCATGCAGAGCGCTCATTCCGGTCGGCCCTGGCTGGTAGAAATCTGCCCGGCATGCACGTTGAAGAAAGAGCATCTCTATTTGTCGTACAAGGGAACGAGCATGGACCGCCGGGAGGCTCGCGCATACATCCTGGCAGCGATCGAGAGGATCGCCCCGCTGGTCATCCCTGACAAGGACCTGCGCGCGCGGATCATCGCTGACGCGGGAGGAGATGCCCTGGATAGCGTCATCGCGGCCGTTGCGACGTTCCGCTCCATTCCACGAATGATCGATGGATACACCGGAAAGCAGATGCCCTATCCGCTGGAGGGGTTCATCTTCGTCTGATCCACCCTACGTTCGCCCTGCTTTTCGTTGAATGGCTGCACGTGATTGGCGTATACTGGAACGGAAGCCATGGGCAGAGGCTCAGGACGGTAGGAGAGATTGGCCATCAGGCGCACAGTCAGAATGGGCCAGCGGTTCTGGCAACAGGCCGAGCGCGACGTTGAAAGCCGCTACCCATCGGACGACGAAAGCGAGCCGATCCCAGCCGATCTGATAAGCGAGGAGGATGCGCTCACGTCGGTCGGACGCGCCGAGGAGATAATGGCATGGGTGCAGACACTGCTGCAGCAACCGCCGGGCAAAACCCGGCCCAAAACGAGCTACTGATCAGATTCGCCCGCCTCATGCGCGAGCGATATGGGGCTCGTCTGTACCTCTTTGGCTCTCGTGCCCGCGGGACCGCTCATTCTGAGAGCGATTATGATATTGTGGCTGTGGCGCACGCATTTGAAGGTGAACGCAAGATAGAGCGCGCACTAGATCGATTCGAGTTATGGGTCGAGGCAGGTGGCTGGGCCATCGGGCTGGACCTGCATTGCTACACGCCTGATGAATTCCGTAGGGAATCGGCTGGGCTTGGCTTCATAGGGCAGTCCAAGAGGCGTGGCGAGCTGATCAGAATCCTTACGTCGCGGCGTGCGGCCTAGCATCACAATGCCAACTACCCTCATGCAAGCCTCCGCGTTCATCGCGGCTGCTTTGCTGCTCTACTCCTACGCCGTCTGGGGAGAGCAGATCACAAGGCGGTTGAGTCGTCCATCAAGCTATTGACAGAAAGCCCCAGAACTGGTTCCCTTATGGGAGGCGTCTGCCGATTGGCAATCCCAATAGCGGTGGGAACCGAAAGCTAATATGACCATCGATGGGTCGAAAGCTGCAAAGTCGCGTTACAGGTAAGGGGACCCTTGGCGTAAGGCGTGGGCGCGTTCCTGCTCGCGTGTGTTTGTCCGCCATTCAACCCAGGGGGTGAGTGATGACAAGAGGTAAGCTCTGGCTGGGAGTCGGGGCAATCGTGATCGTGTTGGGGGCGCTCTCGATTGTCGGGTACGCGTTCGCGGCCCAGAACAAGGGCTCGGACGCCGCGAGCGACCGGCATCCGGTTTCGACCGCTCAGGCCGTGCCGGTCAAGGTCGCGCCGGTGGTCAAGACGGAGGTGGGCACCTCCCTGGACCTCAGTGGCGAGGTGCGCGCAAGGTCCACCGTCATGGTTCTGCCCAAGGCCGGCGGCCGCATCCTGAACATGTCGATGGACGTCGGCTCCAGAGTGCAAGCCGGCGATCTACTGGCCGAACTCGAGACCAGCGCGGCCTCCGTGCAGGTGCAACAGGCCCGGGCGGGACTGGCAGCCGCGGAGGCCAAGCTAGCCGCGGTCAAGGACGGCGGACGAGCCGAGCTGGTCGCCCAGGCCCAGGCCAACCTGGACATCGCCAAAGCCAAGCTTGCCACGCTCGAAGCCGGGCCGCGCCCGGAAACGATCTCCCAAGCCGCGGCCAATCTTCAGATAGCCGAGGCCAAGCTGGACGCGCTCAAGAAAGGCCCCACCCCTGAGCAGATCGCTGTAGCGGAGACACAGGTGCGTCTGGCCAAGGATCAGATGTACAGCGTGCAAACTCAGGCCGATGCCGTGCTGGGGAGCCGAGCCACGGCGATGGGAGCCACTGTCTACACCGAGGACATGAAGGAAGCCCAGTCGGGCGCGGCGTACGAGCAGGTCAAGCTGGCCGAGGCTCAATTGGACCTACTGAAGGCTCCGCCCACTCCCGAGATGCTGGCCCAGGCCGAGGCCGGGGTCGAGCTGGCCCGCCAGCAATTGGAGCTGGCCAAGAAGCCCTTCACCGATAACGATCTGGCCCAGGCCCGCGCTGGCGTTCAAGCGGCTGAGCAGGCTGTTGCGCTCGCCCAGAACCCGGCCTCGCCCAATGACCTGAAGGCTCTGGAAGCAACAGTGGATCAGGCCAGAGCCGCCCTGGACCTGGCCAAGCTGCAGATGGACGAGAGCAAGATCGTGGCGCCGATCGACGGAGTAGTGGTCGATCGCCAGCTCAGCGAGGGCAGCCTGGCCGCGCCAACCACGCCGATTCTCACCCTGGCTTCCACGTCCCTCGAGATCGCGGTCGGTGTCGAGGAGGTCAAAGCCGGGATGATCGCCGTCGGTCAATCTGTGCAGATCACAGCCTCCGCCTATCCGGATGCTCCCTTCGATGGGACCGTCAAGTCGATTGCACCCAGCGTGGACACCCGCAGCCGAACGGTAGCGGTGAAGATCGAGCCCAAGGATTCGGATGGCAAGCTCAAGCCCGGCATGTTCGCCCAGCTCTCCATCAAGACGCAGGGCCGACAGGCAGCCCTCGTCGTGCCACGCAACGCCGTGGTTGGCAGCGGCAGTCAGGCCTCCGTGTTCGTCCTGTCCCAGGATCGGATCTATAAGCGCTCCATCAAGATCGGCGCCAACCGGGATCAGAGCATCGAAGTGCTCAGCGGCGTCGCGGAGGGCGATCAGGTCGTGGTCGACGGTCAGTCTGGTCTGTTCGATGGTCAGCTCGTCACGGTGGCCGGGAGGTAGATCGTGGAGCTCACCCGCATCTCGATTCTGCGACCGCTCTTCATCACGATGGCCGTTCTCGCCCTGGTCATCTTCGGGCTGGTCTCCTACACGCGGCTGGGCGTCGACCTCTGGCCGAACGTCAGCTTCCCCGCGGTCACCGTCGTGACCGTCTACCCGGGCGCGGGTCCGGAGTCCGTGGAGGAGCTGGTCACCAAGCCGATTGAGGACGCCTTGGCCGGCGTGACCGATCTGGACTACCTGCAATCGTCCTCGACGGAGGGCGTCTCCTACGTCGCGGCGATCTTCACCGAGCGCGCCAATGCCGATACGGCCGCCCTGGATGTCGAGCGCAGGGTCAGCTCCATTCGCTCCACATTGCCTCAGGACGTGCGACCGCCCAGCCTGGTCAAGGCTGACCTGCAGTCCCTGCCGATCATGAACATCTCCCTCTCGGGGCCCCTCCCGCTGGAGGACCTGTTCCGCCTGGCCGACGACAAGATCGCCAACCAGTTAGCAACCGTACGTGGCGTCGCGTCGGCTAAGGTGGTCGGCGGGTTCAACGACGAGGTGGTCGTCAAGATCGACCAATCTCAGCTACGGGCCCGCGGACTCTCGATTCTGCAGATCAGCGCGGCACTGGCTCAGGAAAACGTCAATCTGCCCAGCGGTTCGGTCGAGCAAGGCGGGCTCGACTACGACGTCCGACTCAACGCCTACGTCCAGAAGCCCGAGGAGCTGCAGAATCTGATCGTCTCCATGTCCCCAACCGGCGTGCCCATCTATCTGCGGGACGTGGCGAGCGTCGAGGTCGCCCACAAGAAGCAAACACAAATCAACCGCACCGACGGTCGGGACAGCGTGGGGCTCGTCATCACCAAGCAGTCCGGCGCTAACACCATTCAGGTCGCTGACGCCGTGAAGAAGGCCCTCAAATCGCTCGAGCCCAGCTTTCCAGCCGGGGTCGAGGCCAAGGTCGCCACGGACGAGTCCATCTTCACGCGGCAATCGCTCAACGACCTGCAAAGGAACCTGATCGAGGCGGTGGTACTCACGGCGCTGGTGTTGCTGCTGTTCCTGCACACCTGGCGCAGCACAATCATAGTGCTGCTGTCCATTCCGACGTCGCTGATCTCTACCTTTGCCGTGATGAACCTGCTCGGCTTCTCGCTGAATATGATGTCAATGATGGCCCTAGCCCTGACCGTCGGCATCCTGGTCGATGACTCCATCGTGGTGCTGGAAAACATCTTCCGCCACCTGCACCTGGGCGAGACGCCCTGGACCGCCGCCCTGAACGGGCGCAATGAGATCGGTCTGGCGGCCATCGCTATCACGCTGGTGGACGTGGTGGTCTATACGCCTGTGGCCCTGATGTCCGGCGTGGTGGGTCAGTACTTCCGCCAGTTCGGTCTCTCAGTCACGGCCGCCACGCTTTTTTCGCTGCTCATCTCGTTCACGCTAGTGCCCATGCTCTCCTCGCGCTGGCTGCGCGTCACCGCGGGCAACTCGCTGCTCGATCGGTTCGGGCGCGTCTGGGAGGCGGGTTACGACAGATTGATCGCAACGTATCGTGGAGTTCTGGCCTGGGCGCTGCGCTGGCGCTGGCTGGTGATCGGAGCCGGCGTGGCCGCGTTTGTCCTCGGACTAGCCCCCATCTTCCTCCAGATTCTGCCAACGGAGTTCATGCCGGAGGCGGACGCGGGTGAGGTGGTAGTCTACCTGGAGATGCCGCCGGGAACCACCCTGGATGGGACGAACCAGGTGATGCGCACGATGGAGGACCGAGTGAGCCAGTGGTCTGAGGTCAAGACAGTGTTCGCCTCGGTAGGCGTTTCGGATGGCATGACGCCGGATCAGTCCCGTTTCGGGCGCCTCTACCTCCGTTTGGTCCCCAAGAACGAGCGCGGCGTAACGGCTCAGCAGTTGGCGGCGCGCGGGCGGACTCTGGGCGAGGGCATAGCGGGTGCGCACGTCCGCGCTCAGGTCCCGAGCTTCCTCGGCATGGGAGGCCAGGCCATCATGCTGCAGATCCAGGGTCCGGACAGTGACACGCTCACTGCCGTGTCCAAGCGTGTGGCCGACATCATGCGCAACACACCAGGGACGGTGGATGTGACGGATAGCGGCGCGACCGGTCAGCCCGAGCTGGTGGCCAGCGTGGATCGCCAGAAAGCGGCCGATCTCGGCTTGAGTGCTACGCAGATCGCGGCCACCATGCGGGCTAGCATCGACGGCGTGGTCGCTACCCAGTTGAGACCAACCGGACAGAAGTCCATGGATATCCGCGTCATCTCGGCGGAGACAGACCGGGCCACTGTGGACAAGGTACTGTCCATCCCGTTGGTAACGCCGCGCGGTACGCTGGTGAGCCTGGGACAGGTGGCGACCGTCAAGGAGTCCAGCGGCCCGCCGGAGATCGACCGCCGCAACCGCCAGCGCCTGGTGACCGTGGGGGCCGACGTCGTGGGACGGGCCTCCGGAGACGTCTCGCGCGATATCGAAACGGCGCTGAAACAACTCGAGCTGCCGGCGGGCTACAGCATCTCGTACGGGGGCATGACCGAGGCCCAGACCGAGTCGTTTACGCAGCTTGGGCAGGCGCTGGCCCTATCTATCGTACTGATGTACATGCTCATGGTGGCTCTCTACGAATCGCTGCTGTATCCCTTCGTCATCATGCTTTCCCTGCCCCTGGCCATCGCCGGGGCCATCGGCGGCTTGCTCGTGACTGGCAACACGCTGAACATGACCTCCATGATCGGCATGATCATGCTGACCGGTCTCGTTGGCAAGAACGCCATTCTGCTCATCGATTACACGAACACCCTCCGCAAGGGAGGTCTCGGGCGCAACGAGGCCTTGATCGAAGCCGGCAGCACGCGCCTCCGGCCGATCCTGATGACCACGGCCGCGCTGGTGGTAGCCATGTTCCCGCTGGCCCTCAAGCTGGGCGAGGGCGCGGAGATGCGCGCGGGCATGTCCGTAGTGGTGATCGGCGGACTACTCACGTCGACCCTGCTCACTCTGCTGGTCATTCCCTCGGTCTATACGGTGGTTGACGATGCCCAGGCACGCCTATTTCGGTGGCTGCGCCGTGGAACCGCCGATAGCGCCACGGCCGGACGCGAGGCGACCGATCTGGCGCATTGAGGTGTCAATGGCGAGGGTGAGGACGCGCCAATCCCCTCTCCCTTTGCGAAGGGAGAGACCCACCGTTCCCTTTCCCTTTCACAAAGGCTGAAGCACGGTTCCCTCTCCTTTCCGCAGCAGGGAGAGGGCGAGGGTGAGGGTCCGGCCCCTGACGCCGATGGACCACCGGCCGAGACCGATGCTGACGTGCGGATCAGATCCCTGGGTGGGATCTGTGGTGGAGGCGTCGCTTCTCATAGGCAGCGGCCGGTGGACCCTCACCCTAGCCCTCTCCCTTTGCGAAGGGCGAGGGAATAGTGGGCTAACTATCTCTACGTCATCAACTCCAGAACCTGCCCGGTCCCGCGGGGAATGCGGGGCTCCATGTCGCGGCTGGCTTGTCTGAACTGTATTGGGCGTACTCGCCCGCGCCCACTCCATGATTCACCTCCCGTTGGTTTGCGTTGGCCAGGGTGTGCTACAATTCACGTTGACACAACCGCGCTAAAGGAAGGCTCATGTCCCGAGGCGAGTTGCCAGGAGTTTCTGGACCTCCAACGGAGGAATGCTCCAACCCCATCGAGAGATTGGCCGCATGCCGTCCCATGCTGGACGCCATTGACGAGGAGATCCTCGTCATCGACAGGTCCCACAGGGTACTGCTGGCCAATCGTCGTTTTCTCAGTGCGAGCGGCTGGACGGACGACCAGGTTGTCGGACGCCCCTGCTATGAGGTCTCCCATGCCCGCCAGACACTCTGCGAGCATCCCGATCATCACTGTCCACTGAACGCCGTTTGGAGCTCGGGGAAGCCGACGCGCACCCTGCACATCCATTCGGGCAAGGACGGACGGGAGAGCTACGTCGATATCGTGGCCTCCCCGATCCTGGACGCCCGCGGGGAGATGGTGGCGGTCATCGAGTCGATGCGTGACGTCACGGCCGAGAAGCGCCGCGAGCACAGTTTGGCCTTCCTGGCCGAGCTGGCCAACGCGGTCAACTCGTCGCTCGAGCCCCAGGAGGTTGTGCGCTTCTCCCTGGATCGACTGGAGAAGATCGAGAGAGCTAGCTTCCTGCTCATGTGCACTGTGGACCCAGAGCAAGAGGTCCTGACCGCGATAGGACACCGCGGCGCAGGGATCGATGAGCTGCAGTGCTCCAACTTATGGCCACGTATACCCCTGTGTGATCTTCCGGTCGCGGCCGCGGCCATGTGTACGGGACTGATCCGGATGGCACAGAGCGCGGACAAGCAGAAGGATAGCATGTCAGCCGATTGCGCGGAGATAGCCAAACTCATTGGGCATCAAGCCATCGTGGCTGTCCCGTTGATAACGCGCAATAGGCGCGTGGGGTTGCTGCTGCTGGGATTCCAGGAGCCGCGTGGGCTTGATGAGGATGAGCAGCGCTTCCTGCGTGCTGCCGCCGATCAGGTAGCCATCGCCCTCCACAATGCCCACCTGCACCGGCAAGCCCAGCAACAAGCGACCGAGGTGGAAGAGGCACGCCGCTGGCTGCATACTGTCATCTCCAGCATGGCAGACGGTGTCTTCATCGCCGACGCGGACGGCAACGTCGTGGAGACCAACAACACCGCCCTGCAGATCATGGGCATGACGGACCCCGAGCAAGCCCTCCGCCCAGCCGACGATTACCCCTCTCTCCTGCAGTTACGCTGGGCCGATGATCGCCCGCTCGAGCCCAGAGAATCGCCCATGGCCAGGTCACTGGCCGGCGAGGTCTTCATGAACGCCGAGCTTCGCATGCGCAGGCTCGACACGCGGCGGGAGCGATGGGTCCGCGTCAGCGGGGCCCCCATCCTGGACGGACAGGGGCAGGTGATCGGAGCCGTCAACGTCGCCGACGACGTCACGGAGATCAAGCAGGTCGAGTTACTGCGCGCAGAGTACGTTTCGCTGATCTCGCACGATCTGCGCACGCCACTGACCGTCATCATGGGACAGGCCGACCTCCTGCGCCGTCTGCTCAGACGCGGGCAAACCGAGACGATGGAACGCGGACTGGAGTCGATCTTCTCCAACAGCAAGCGCATGAACGGCATGATTCAAGACCTGGTGGACTCTGTCCGACTGGAAAGCGGGCAGCTTCAGTTGCGCACGCAGATGACCTGGCTGCCACAACTGGTCGAGACCGTTGTCGACAACCTGCCGGACGCAGAGGATCGTGTTCGGGTGGAAGTCGAGCCGGATCTCTCCGTGATTCACGCCGATCCCGACAGGCTGCATCGGGTACTGGCCAACCTGATCAGCAATGCTTTGAAGTACTCGGACGACCACATCATGGTACGCATCTCCCGCCAGGGAGACCAGATCACTGTGGCGGTGATGGACCGCGGGATCGGAATACAGACAAAGGATCAGCCTCACATCTTCGAGCGATTCTATCGTTCGGACGATCAGAGTCAGACCGAGGGCTTGGGTCTGGGCCTCTACATTTCGAAGATGTTGGCCGAAGCGCATGGCGGCACGATCTGCCTTGAAAGCAAACCGGGGGTCGGCAGCACTTTCACGCTCGCGCTGCCCATCAGGCAGCGGGCGCCGGATGAGGAACAAGCGCCCGCGCACTAATCTTGATCCGCGTAAGGGCGCGATTCATCGCGCCCGAACGGCCGTACCCATATGCACACGCAGGTTTCAGGTTCGCGACCCCGGGCGTCATGAGAGTGTTCAACAGAAACGTGGTACATGGGCGGGCGCTGTCCCCGCCACCCCCCTGGGCGTCATGAATGCCGCCCCTACGGGAGACGATTATTGGCCGGTGCTGAGGTTATTTGTCGAGTTATGGTAGACTCGTCGCATTCGATGGCACCAGCGGGTGCCCGTTATGGTATAATAGAACAGTTTTGCTTGAAAGCAAGGACCGAAAAACTGCGTCATCACAGTTCGCGTATTCTTCTTCTGCGCCTCCCAGGATTCATCCGGTCTGATCCTCGACCGAGATGCAGCTTATTGCTCTCACGTTCCCCTGGAAGGTGCAAGCCCCAATCCAAACATCGCTAGTACGTCAGAAGGAGGTTGTCTATGGCCACGACGACGGGGGCCAAGAAGTGGGTCTTCCTGTTTCCCGAGGGCAACGCGCAGATGCGCGACACCCTCGGCGGCAAGGGCGCAGGCCTATCCGAGATGACCAACGCCGGTCTTCCGGTCCCCCCGGGATTCACCATCACCACCGACGCGTGTCGAGCGTTTTACACCGAGGGTCGTCAATTCCCACCCGGCATGTGGCAGCAAGTTCTGGACGCCATGCAGGTCGTGGAGAAGGAGACCGGCAAGAAATTCGGTGATCCGGCCAATCCGCTGCTGGTCTCGGTGCGATCCGGAGCCAAGTTCAGCATGCCCGGCATGATGGATACGGTGCTCAACCTGGGTCTCAACGCGGAGACCTTGCACGGGTTGATCAAGCTCACCGGAAACGACCGCTTCGCCTATGATGCTTACCGTCGCTTCATTCAGATGTTCGGCAAGATCGTGTTGGACATCGAGGGAAGCAAATTCGAGAAGATATTCGACAGCTACAAAGAGCGTGTCGGCGCCAAGTACGACACGGACCTGACGGCCGACGACCTGAAGAAGATCGAGGTCGAGTACAAAGAGCTGGTCCGCCGCGAGACGGGCCGCGAGTTCCCCGAGGATCCCTACGAGCAGCTCCGCCTGTCCATTCAGGCCGTGTTTGCGAGCTGGATGAACAAGCGGGCCATGGACTATCGCAATTTCCACAAGATCCCGCATGACCTGGGCACAGCCGTGAATATCGTGACCATGGTCTTCGGCAACATGGGCACGGACAGCGGTACCGGCGTGGCTTTCACGCGCGACCCGGCCACGGGCGAGGACAAGCTCTACGGCGAGTACCTGGTGAACGCCCAGGGCGAGGACGTGGTGGCGGGCATTCGCACCCCGCAGAAGATCGCTACTATGGGCAACGAGATGCCCGGCCTCTACAAGGAGCTCGAGCAGATCGCGGAGAAGCTGGAACGTCACTACCGTGACGCGCAGGACATGGAGTTCACTATCGAGCGCGGCAAGCTCTACATGCTCCAGACGCGCTCGGCCAAGCGCACCGCGCAGGCGGCCGTCAAGATCGCCGTCGACATGGTGCGTCAGGGACTCATCTCGAAGGAAGAGGCGCTCCAGCGCGTGGAGCCCAACCAGATCTATCAGCTCCTGCTGCCGCGCTTCGATCCGGCGGCCAAGACTCGCGCCGAGAAGGAAGGTCGATTGGTGGCCAAGGGTCTCAACGCCTCGCCCGGCGCAGCCATGGGCAAAGCCATCTTCGACGCTGACAAAGCTGAGGAGCTGGGCAATGCGGGGCAGGCCGTGATCCTGACGCGGCCGGAGACCAACCCGGATGACGTCCACGGCATGCTGGTGGCCCGCGGCATCCTGACGGCGCGCGGAGGCGCCACCAGCCACGCAGCGGTAGTGGCCCGCGGCCTCGGCAAGCCATGCGTGGCGGGCTGCGAGGCCCTCAAAGTCGACATGGAGCGTCGCCAGTTCACCGTGGACGGCGTGACCGTCCGCGAAGGGGACGAGATCAGCATCGACGGCAGTACCGGCGAAGTCTTCGTCGGCGCCATCCCCACCATCGAGCCCAACCTGGCGGAGGAGAAGGACCTGTCTCAACTGTTGGAATGGGCCAACGAGGTGAAGAGGCTGGGTGTCTGGGCCAACGCCGACTACCCGCGCGACGCGCAGAACGCGGTCAACTTCGGCGCCGAGGGCATCGGGCTGTGCCGCACCGAGCACATGTTCTTCGAGGAAGACCGACTGCCGGTCGTACGCCAGATGATCCTGGCCGCTTCTGAGGCCACCATCCTGGAGGAGCAACTGGCCCGGGTTCAGGAGGAGTACGACAAGGCCTCTCCAGACAGCCGCGCGGCCATCGACAAGCGACTGGCCGAGGCACGCGGCAAGGTGGAAGGCTCCGAGTCCGTCCGACGCTACCGCGAAGCCTTGAACACCCTGGAGCAGACCCAGAAGAGTGACTTCAAGGGCATCTTCAAGGTGATGGCCGGGCGACCGGTAGTCATTCGATTGCTGGATCCCCCGCTGCACGAGTTCCTGCCCAGCTATGAGGAGCTGCTGGTGGAGACTACCGAGCTCCGTATGCAGGGCAAGACCAAAGAGCTAGCTGAGAAGGAGCCGCTGCTCCGCGCCGTAGCGACCATGCGTGAGGCAAATCCAATGCTCGGTCTGCGTGGCTGCCGCCTGGGCATCATGTTCCCGGCTATTTACGAGATGCAGGTACGCGCCATCCTAACGGCCGCGGGAGAGCTCGAGGCCGAAGGGGTTCCCGTGCATCCGGAGATCATGATTCCGCTGGTCGGGCACATCAACGAGCTGAACATCGTGCGCGACTCCACCCAGAAGGCGGCCGCGGCGGTCACCGAAAAGCTGGGGCGCACGGTGAGCTATAAGTTCGGGACGATGATCGAGATCCCGCGGGCCGCACTGACGGCCGACCAGATCGCCGAGACGGCCGAGTTCTTCAGCTTCGGCACCAACGACCTGACCCAGACCGTCTTCGGCTTCAGCCGCGACGACGCGGAGGGCAAGTTCCTGCTCCAGTACGTGGAGCGGGGCATCCTGCCCGAGAACCCGTTCCAGGTACTGGACCGGGGAGGTGTGGGCAAGCTGCTGCGGATGGGCGTCGAGGCCGGGCGCAAGACGCGCCCCGACCTCAAGGTCGGCATCTGCGGCGAGCACGGCGGTGAACCCAGCAGCGTCGAGTTCTGCCACCAGGCCGGACTCAACTACGTCAGTTGCTCGCCGTTCCGCGTCCCCATCGCCCGCCTAGCCGCCGCTCAAGCCGCGCTGGCCCAGGTGGAACGCGACAGATAGTTTTGTAAGGGGAGGCCCGCCAGGCGGGCCTCCCTAGTTGAGATGTGGTCACAAATCGTGGTCGGGCCTGGGAGCGCGGGCGTCTCGCCCGCGCTCCCAGGATTCATCCCCGCACCTACGATCACGTCTCACTCAAATACGCATTCCATTAGATCCATTGATCACAGAATAATGGTTCCTGGTCCCATCCTCCGCACTCGTATCGTTGGCGAAGGAAGCGTCCCGTATGGCTCTATCCGATATACGTCTGCATTCCGAAGAGAACGAAGAGCAACTGGCCCCCTTCGCGGCGCGCAGTCGTCTCTCGCGCGGTCGGGAACGACCGGAAGAGCCCTGCCCGGTGCGCACAGCGTACCAGCGGGACCGGGACCGGATCCTCTACTCCAAGGCCTTCCGCCGTCTGAAGCACAAGACCCAGGTTTTCATTGCTCCGCAGGGCGATCACTACATCACACGCCTCACGCATACGCTGGAGGTAGCGCAACTGGCCAGGACCATCGCGCGCGCCCTCCGGCTGAACGAAGATCTAACCGAGGCGATCTCTCTTGGGCACGACCTGGGACACACGCCCTTCGGCCACGCCGGAGAGGAGGCCCTAAATGCCGTCTGCCCCAGCGGCTTCCGCCACCAGGAGCAGAGCCTGCGCGTAGTAGACCATCTGGAGAAGGACGGCCGTGGACTCAACCTGACCTGGGAGGTTCGCGAGGGCATCCTAAAGCATTCGAAGCCCCGCGTCAGCATTATGGCCCATTTCGCCGGCCCGCCCAGCACCCTGGAGGCGCAGGTGTGCCGGCTGGCCGACTCGATCGCGTACATCAACCACGACGTGCCGGATGCCATACGGGCCGGCATCATCGCCGAGGAGGATCTGCCGCCGCGCGCAGTTCAGACGCTGGGACACACGCCCCGGGAGCGCATCAACACCCTGGTCTGCGATGTGATCGCATACTCGCTACCCAGCCTTGAGCCCGGCAGCCAACAACCGCGCATCGAGATGAGCCCGCAGGTTCTCGAAGCGGCTAACCTGTTGCGCGAGTTTCTTTTCCAGCGCGTCTACACCAGCGAGGCCATGCGCAAGGAGAGCGACGAGGCCCGCAAGCTCATCGCTGGCCTGTACGAGCATTTCCTGGCCCATCCGGAAGAGTTACCACCAGAGCTGCTCCGCGCCGGCGAAGTCGAGCGCGCCGTCGTCGATCACATCGCGGGCATGACCGATCGCTACGCTCTGGAGACGGCGCGGGAGCGGGGGCTGGGAGCAACACCGCCATGAGCGCCATCGAGGAGATCAAGGAGCGCATCGACATCGTCGAGCTGGTTGGTCAGTATACCCAGCTCAAGAAGTCTGGGCGCACCTTCAAGGGCCGTTGTCCGTTCCACAACGAACGCACAGCTTCTTTCGTCGTGTATCCGGACGACTGGAGCTATCATTGCTTCGGCTGCCACGTCCACGGCAACGGCTTCGACCTAATGATGTCCCTGGAGAAGCTCAGCTTCAGCGAGGCTCTGCAGCGTCTAGCTGAGCGGGCCGGGGTGGCCGTCACCCCGCGCCGTTCCAAAGAAGAGGATGCCTCACGACAACAGATCGACCGCCTACGTCAGATGCACGAGGCCACTGCGCAGTATTATCATCACCTGCTCCTGAACAGCAGCCAGGCTAGCGCGGCCCGGGCCTACGTGGAGAAGCGCGGCTTCCTGGAAGCCACGGTGAAACAGTTCCAGCTCGGCTACGCTCCAGCCTCCTGGGAGGCGCTGCTGGGCTATCTGCACGAGCGCGGCTACGGGGAGGAGGAGCTGCTCCGCGGCGGGTTGGTCGTGTCGCGTGAATCGGGCGGCTGCTACGATCGCTTTCGCGATCGTCTGATCTTCCCGATTCGCGATCGCGACGGACATATGCTGGGCTTCGGCGCACGCGCGCTGGATAACTCAGTTCCCAAGTACCTGAACTCGCCCCAAACGCCGCTTTTCGACAAGAGCGCGATCCTGTATGGCATTCAGCTGGCCCGCCCCTTTATGGAGAAGCAAAATCAGGTTATAATAGTAGAAGGTTATGTCGATGTTATTACCGCGCATCAGCATGGCGTACAAAACGTCGTCGCCGCGATGGGCACAGCTCTGACCGAGAGGCAGGTGGGAATCCTGAAGAGGTTAACCAAATCCGTCGTGCTCGCTCTCGATGCGGACGCGGCTGGAGAGGGAGCGACCCTGCGCGGCCTGGACGTGGCCCGCGGCGCCCTGGATCAAAAAGTTGTTCCCGTGCCAACCTGGCGCGGCATCATTCGTTATACGCGCGCCCTCGACGCGGACATCAAGATCGCGGCGCTTCCGCGTGGTCAGGACCCCGACGACGTCATCCGCGCCGATCCCACCACCTTTACGCGCCTGATCGATCAGTCCTTGCCGATCATGGATTTCCTGCTGACTACAAAGACCGCCGATCTCGACCTCAGTCGCTCCCGGGACAAGGCCAAGGCGGCAGAGCGCTTGTTGCCTTACATCGGCGATCTGCCCGATCCCGTGGAGCAGGCTCACTATCGTCAGAGATTGGCCCGTCTGCTGCAGGTGGATGAGCGCGCGCTGGAACAGGCCGCACGCCAGTCCGCCGATGAAAGCGCGGCAGGGAAAGGGCGCCCCGCGACCCGCGAGCAGGCTCAGCCCGCCATGACATCCCCGGGAGATGCCCAGGAGGAATACTGCCTGGCGCTGCTGCTGCAACGGCCCACGCTAAAGCCATGGTTGCTCCAGATCCGGGCTGAAGAGTTCCGCCAGGTAGAGAACCGGCAGCTCTTTTTCGCCTTGAAGGAGGTCAGGCAGATCGAGAAGCTGAGAGAAGACCTGGATCCGGTGCTGCATAAGCACCTGGACCACCTGCTTGCCTTGCCTTTGCCAGCTGGAGCTCCCCCGGAGAAGGCTATGGCCAGCACGGTACAGCGACTGCGTCTGCGTAACTTGCGTCAGGACATGCTGCGCATCGCCCACCTGCAGCGGGAGTCGCTGGAGGGGGGAGACGCGGTTCAGACCGAGGAGCTTCAACAGCGCTCGGCCGAGTTGGCCTCGGCCATCCACGCCGCCGAGAGAGCATCTCCCGCGGCCGCGCCGATGGGAGACATCGAGACCGATCAAAGCGGCTAGGCGCCGAAACCGATCCCTCGATCTGCAGCCTGGTGCAAGCTATCTCATAGCCCGAAGGCCAGACAGGGGGAAACACATCACAAAATCCTGCGTTCGGTCCCCAGGGGGGCCGCAAGCAAGTCTGGCCAACGGGCGACAATACGTGGTCGACGACGCTACCTGGTTCTGACCGTCGCCCGCACACCGATGGCCCATGGAGGGGGAGGAGAGATGACCCACGGACTGGAGGAAAAACCGGAGGTTGATCAGCTGTTCATTAAGGCGAGAGAGCAAGGCTATGTAACTCCCGACGATATCCTCCAGGCGATCCCGGCGCCCGAGGCAGACGTGGAGGCCGTCGACGAGCTGTACATCCAACTGGCCGACCTCAACATTCCAGTCATGGAAGAGACGGCAACTCCGGCCTGGGCGGCCGTCGTAACGGCTTTGCCGCACGCCGATGAGGCCGAGCCCAAGCTGGATGAGCTCGAGGAGATAAAGATCGAGCCGATCCTGGAGATCGACGATCAGGACGCCATGGACGATCCCGTCCGCGTCTACCTGCGCGAGATCGGGCGCGTCTCGCTCCTGACCGGTCCCGAGGAGGTGGTCCTGGGCAAGGCCATGGAGCGCGGACTCGTCGCACGCCAGCGCCTGGCCGCCGGGACCTACAACTTCGACGAGCGGGTCCAACTGGAGTCTGAGATGCGCATGGGTGTCATTGCACGCAGGCGCCTCACCGAGGCCAATTTGCGCCTGGTGGTCAGCGTGGCCAAGAAGTACATCGGTCGCGGCATGTCCCTCCTGGACCTGATTCAAGAAGGGAACATCGGGCTAATTCGCGCTGTCGAGAAATTCGACTACCACAAAGGATACAAGTTCAGCACCTACGCCACCTGGTGGATTCGCCAGGCCATCACGCGCGCCATCGCCGATCAGGCCCGCACCATCCGCATCCCCGTCCACATGGTCGAGGCCATCAACAAGCTGGTGCGTGTGACGCGCCGCCTGGTCCAGGAGCTAGGGCGCGAGCCCACCAGCGAGGAGATCGCGCTGGAGATGGGGCTACTCCCCGAGCAGACCGAGGCGGAGATTCGCGAATGCCTATCCATGCGCATGCCTCTTCACCCGCACCTGGCCACCGAGCTGGAGCGCTGCGCGGTCAAGGTGCGCGAGATCATGAAGGCCTCGCAGGAGCCCGTGTCCCTGGAAACGCCCATCGGCGAGGAAGAAGATAGCCATCTGGGCGACTTTATCGAAGACCATGCCGCCCAGGCCCCCGCGGACGCAGCATCGCACCAACTACTCAAGGAGCAGGTAGAGGGCGTGCTGGACTCGCTGACCTACCGCGAGCGCCGCGTGCTCCAGCTCCGCTTCGGGCTGGACGACGGCCGCAGCCGCACGCTGGAGGAGGTCGGTCGCGAGTTCGGCGTCACCCGCGAGCGCGTCCGCCAGATCGAGGCCAAAGCCCTCCGCAAGCTCCGCCACCCCAGCAGAAGCAAGAAGCTCAAGGACTATTTGGACTAGGGCGCTAGGGGTTGGGGGTTGGTCCTCCAACCCCCAACCCCTACCAGAGCGTACTGTTAGATGAAACGGCAGCCCGTCGTGCTATGTTTCCTTTGCCGTCTTCTTGTCTATCTTGGCGAGCGCGCGCTTCGCCTCGTTACGAATCCAGGTCGTGGGGTGATTGACGAAGCGCTCGATGTAGGATCGCGCCCGCGGGGGCGCCAGTTTCCGGAGCGCCATCAGGGCATGGCCCGCCACCTCCTCATCGTCTAGAAGCTCGATGAGCACGTCCACTGCCCGGGGGTTCTTCATGTTAGCCAGCGCAAGAGCCACCATCTCGCGCGCTTTTCCGTGCTGCCGGTCCCGCACCAACTCGACGATCTCATTGAATACACTGTCGTCGGCCACCACAGACAGGGCGTTGCCAACCGTCCATCGCATGTCTGAAGCGGGAAAGGTGGGCACTCGACGATATTCCTGAATGAGCACCGGGGCTGCGATGGGTTTCGCCCACTTCACCGAAAGAGCGCGCACAATGTCGCTCTTGACGCGGAGGTTCTCCATGCGGGGAAGCCACCGTAGCAAGATGGGAATGACGGGCTCGTAGTAAAGCGGTGTTCCGTATAGCTCGCCAATCGTTTCCACTGGAAACCCGGTCTCCGCCAGTTCTGCTAGCACGGGAGCCGCCGCCAGGGCATATTCCCTCCTGGCCTCCTGCTGTCTTATCTCCCGTTCTGCCTGGCGGGCGATGTAGGCTGGGTCTTGCTCCAGTTCGGCGAGCAGCTCGCCAGCGGTTATGCGCCCCTTGCGCGCACGACGAGCCGTCATGGTAGGAGCCTATTCAAAGTGATGACGCCCTGTTCGATAGCGTCTTCAAGCGGTCCAGACAGGCTAGTATCCTGTCGCACGATAAGCTCGAAATCATACCCTTTCGTCTGCGCGTAGGTGGCAATATCCCGCAGCTGTTTGGTGTACGATAGGCTTCCCACGTTCTTTACCTCTCTGATCAAATTGCTTCCCTGCACTATCTCGTCGGGAATACGATAGCCGCCTCCTGGCGTGACGATGCGCCGCGTGTTCCTGGTTATCCCGGCGAGTTCCTCACCCGCGTGCCCCAATTGCCGGACCTTGGCCATCTTGGTGGCCATTTTGGCCCCGGTTGCGTATCCCCCGCCCGGCCCAGCCGCTCCCACGAGGAAGAGCCCGGTCACACCAACCTTCTCTTTGAGGCTGGCCTCTGGGTCCTGCCACGTCTGAACGGTGGTCACGGCATCCAGGACCGACGAGCCGATCTCGAAGGCCACCCAGGCGGCCATGACACAGACCGGACAATGTCCCGTTGGATCGGTCAGCGTCGCCGTATTCGACCTTCGTCACGGCCGTCCGCTGTCCGAGATCAGGGTCGGTATACCGAGCGGTCGTGGACTCCAGCTTGGTCTGAGTGGCCGCGTCGTAGGTCATGTCGGTCGCGTGGAGCAGGTTGACGCTGCCGCTCAAGTTCGTGCCGCAGTCAACGCTGACACCACTACTGACGCCGCGCGGCGGGACCACCTGGATCAGGTTGTTCTTACCGTCGTACTGATACAAGGTTACCGGACGGAAGGCGCCAACGGATGGCACTGGCTCGATCTTCCTAGTCAGGTTGCCCTTGCTGCCGGCGATGGCCACACCGGCGTAGTCGACGTCGTAGCAGAAGTTGGTGATCTGGCCACTCCCATCGGTGATCGAGGTGAGCCTGGCACTGGCATCGTAGCCAAACTGTTGAGTGACGTCCTCTGCCGAGCTCGCAGTTGGCCGGGCAATACGCCGAATCATCCGGCCATTGCTGTCATAGGTGTCCTCGACCTTGGGATTCCATGATGGATCAGCCGAGGCGGGCGGGTACGTGACAATGGTCGTGGTCGTGCCGTCACCGTTGGTCGTGTACGTGAAGCTGGTTTGATTTCCCATCGCCAGTCCCTGAGCATCTTTCTGCGCGGAGACCCGGCCCTGCGCATCGTAGATATTGGTCACTGCCACGTTGCCACGGGCATCGGTGATAGTCGTCAGACGACTGCTGGTGCCATCGTACGCGTAGGTGGTCACCTTGCCCTCGCGGTCAGTCACGGTCGAGAGCCGGCCGCTGGCATCGTACCCGTACTGCACCGTCCTGGTCGGCGTCATCCAGTCGCTCACGCTGATGAGGCGTCCACTCCCCGAGTCGTAGCCGAAACTGAGCGCACCGCGCCCCGCCGGATCGCTCACAGAGACCAGTTGGCCGCCGGCGTTGTACGTCAGCGTCGACTGGTTGCCGTAGCGGTCCTTGATCGCCGTGAGCCTGCCGCCGCTGTCGAAGCTCCAAGTAGTCTGGTCCTTATGGGTGACCGTGTAGGTAGCATCAACGTTCTTGACCAGGGTGGTGTTTACCCCGAGGGCCGGCGTGAAGCTGCCGTCCGGATTACGCGTGTAGCGATCGCTGCGCCCCTGTGGACCGACGAGGATTACGTCGCCCGTTCCGCCGCCGGCGCTGTTCACCTGCGCGTTGTAGCTGTCCGTCCAGCCGGGACCGAGCCGCCCGCTCCATCAGTCGTTGCTGTTGTACGCGCGGGCAAAGGCCGGACTTGGCCCTCGTCCGGGGATGGCCAGATCCCCGTGGTCATAGGTGTAGCTACCATTAGAGGTATTGACGGGATCCTGGCTCAATCCGGTCCAGGATTGGCGATTATCCGCGATGGTCTGCCAATTGGTGCGCACTGCAGGAGTCGATGCAGCTATCGCCAGGCTGTGGCCACCACGGCCTGCCGCCACAGCTGTTACTCCATTAAGGCCAAGTGCCCGCACCGGCACGGTCCGATTATCTTGGGAGCCATCGCCCAACTGATCGCTGCCGTTGGCGCCCCAGGTCCAGACAGTTCCGTCGCTCTTCAAGGCCAAGCTGTGCGTCCAACCGCCCGCGATCGCCACCACCCCGGTTAGATGGTCGACACCTTCGGGTCCCAATACCTGGACGGGTAGGAGCTGATTCGGTGCCGTGGTGCCGTTACCGACCGCTCCGAGCCAATTCTGTCCCCAGGCCCAGACGGTGCCATCGCTCTTCAGGGCCAAGCTGGTCCCATCCCCGGCCGCAATCGCTACCACGTCGCTCAGATAGCCGGTATCCTCAGGATTCCTCACTTTGACCGGCGTGTGACGCTCCGTCCGCGTGCCATCGCCCAACTCGCCCCCATTGTTGTACCCCCAGGCCCAGACGCTGCCATCGCTCTTCAAGGCTAAGCTGTGCCCGTCCCCACCCGCGATCGCTGTCACGCCCTGTAGATAACTGCTGGGATCATTAGGATCGCTTACCTGAATCGGAGTGTAACTACCCGAAGTCGAATTGTTGCCGAGCTGCCCCCAATTGTTTCGCCCCCAAGTCCAGACGGTACCATTCCCTTTGACTGCGATGCTGTGGTATGACCCTGCCGCGATGGCGGTAACATCGGTTAGGCTGCTGGTCACTGTGATAGGCGTGGTACTATTGCTTGTTGAACCATCACCCAACTGACCATAGGCGTTTGAGCCCCAAGCATGGACCATACCGTCCGGCGTGAGAGCCAGGCTATGATCGCCATGCGCCGCTACTGCAGCCACCTCGCTCAGGAGAGTTACGGTCACCGGTGTAAGGCTGCCATTGTAACTGCCGATACCCAGTTGTCCGTAGGTGTTGTTGCCCCAGCTCCAGGGGTGCATCGTCGAAGGCACCGACTCGAATGTAGCCACGGCTTGGGCTGGCTGGGTACCGGGCACTACCAGCCCCGTGGCAGGGCTGCCCGAGCGGTCCGTCAAGCCCTGTTGACTCCTTGGACGGGAAACTGGCGCCTGTGTCGTGGACATAGCGGTCAGGGACAGAGCCGCCGAGCTAGATGCAGGCGTGGGGTCTAACCCCCCAGCCACGGCTGCCGATGCCGCTCCGAGCCCCGCAGGCATCTGCGCCCATAGGATCGCCATCACGATTAAGATGGTCAAGCTGTTCAAACCCAATCTCCGCCGCACCGTTCCAGCCTCCTGCTCCATAACTCGCAGCCATCCTGGACTTCCCCATTGTGCATAGCTGCTTACCAACAATGGAGTGATACCAAGCAAGTATGCACGGATGATCAACAGGCTGGATAGGACATCCTCTTCTCAAAAACGCCCTCATGCGCTAGTACGTATGGTCTATTTACGGATGTACCGCGGTCGCCTACTCTGACAGACGTCGGTTTCGTCTGGTCCAGATCACACAAGAGCCCACCGTCGCTGTCTTTGGTGGCCTACAGGAGGAGAAATGCACAAACTCAGGTACATCTTGCCCGCACTAATCGTCTCACTGCTGTTGTTCAACCTGCCCGCCGGAATGGTCTCCGCGCTGGCGGCCGACAACTCAGCCCGCGTCGGCGCCAATGTGTCGGTGCCCGTCGCCCCTCCCGACTTCGGTTATGGTGTGAACTTCGGCAATCCGAGGGGATGGTATAACCCCGGCCTCGCCACCGTCGCGGCCGCCGCGGGTGCCAACTCCGCTCGGATCAAGCTCCCGGAGTACCACTTCGCCCGCTGGGGCTACGACATCGAGTTCGCTAACGGCGACATGGCGGCTTACAGGTCTAACGGGTTAACCAATCTGACGGGTATGTTGATCGGTCCCACAGCCGCCCACTCCAATTCCCCTACAGGTGGCAGACTTGACCAGTACTCGCCCAAGAACCTGTACCAGCCGATCTGGTCGAGCCCCGGTGTGGTCAACCCCAACAACTATTGGGCGAACCACGTCTACCAGACCGTAAGCAGGTACAAGGGGTACGTCAAGATCTGGGAAGTCTGGAACGAGCCGGATAACACCCCGAACTGGCAACTCACCCAGAGCTCCTGGTGGACATCACCCCCGCGCCCACAGGATCTGCCCTGGTGGAATGATACGATCTTCGCCTACATTCGCATGCTGCGCGTCACCTATGAGGTCGCCAAGGCGGTCGATCCGAGTAGCTTCGTGGCAGTCGGCGGTCTGGCTTACGAAAGCTTCCTGGACGCGATCCTGCGCTACACCGACAATCCGGCCGACGGGTCGGTCACCGCGGCCTATCCGGCCCGCGGCGGCGCCTGGTTCGACGCGGTCAGCTACCATCACTACCCGCAGTACGCGACCTATGACCAGGCGAACCAGACCTGGCTGCGCGGCACTGATTCCGACGCCATGGCCACCAGCTTCGTCGCCCATAAGAACACCATGCAACTGCAACTGGACCGCTGGGGATATAACGGAACGACCTATCCAAAGAAGCTGTGGCTAGTGACCGAGACCGGCGTTAGCTCTAAACCGATCAGTGGGCTGGCGGGTGGACCGGAATTGGCACGCAATTACCTGCTCAAAGTGCCGATCCTGGCCCAGGCCAACGGCGTATCCCAGATCGACTGGTACATGCTTACCGACACCGAAGCGGATAGCTACGCTAGCAGCCCGTTCGCCCACATGGGGCTCTACTACAACCTGGCCGGCCAGACGGTCGCTACCGCGCGAATGAAGCCGTCAGGAGTGGCCTTCGATACCTTCGGCACGGTCACGCGCGGCGCTCGTTTCGATGCGGCGGCGACAGCGGCGTTGGCTCTCCCCGCCAGCGCGCGCGGCTATGTCTTCCGCCTGCCAGACGGCCGCAAGATCTACGCCCTGTGGGCCAAGACCAGCGGCAACAGCGAGGCCGCGAGCGCGACGGTGCAATTGCCTACAGGAGTTCCGCTGCAGAAGCGGCTGTGGGATTCCTCTGCCACCGGGGCAACCAGCCTGCTCACACCCACGGGAGGCAATGTATCCATCACCCTGACGGCCGCCCCGCTCTTCCTGACCGAGACAACCAGCAGTGGGGGCTCCATCATACTTCCCCCCAGCCCGACTGCCACGCCACCTGTCGCCACGACGACGCCTACCGTGCCGCCGGCGACGGCGACGCCCACCGTGCCACCCGCGACGGCGACGCCCACACCCACGATCACACCGGTGCCCACGATCTCGCCGGCTGGGCAGCTACTGACAAACGGAGGCTTCGAGAGCGCGCTGGCGAGCTGGTTCGTGCCAGCGTGGTTCTCTGCCACCGCCAGCATTACGAGCGCCGTGCCCCATGGCGGCGCGAAGGCGCTGCAGTTCAAGGGCAACGTTATGGGGCCCTACACCTTTCAAGAGGTGGTCGCGCGGCCCGGTCAAAAGATCGACTTCTCCGGTTGGATGAACGTCACGGAACGATACAACGACAGCACGGTGGCGGTGGAATTGGTGGCCCGAAACTCTTACAACGGCGTTCTGGCGACCTTCCCGATCACTACCAACTCCAGCATGACCGCTGGATGGGTCCCGATCAGTGGCTCGGCAGTGATGCCGGCTAGAACAGCCAAGGTCCGGCTTCAGATCCGCTTTTCGAGGCTGCACGGAACCTTCTTGTTCGACGACCTATCTCTTCGGGGGAACTAGCTGAGACGCGCCCGCAGTGGCGAAACAGCGCCATCCAGAGGCTCAAGCGTCTCGCCTGCGAATGAATGAGAGCCAGACCGACTCGGTCTTCGAGACCGAGTCGGTCTGGCGCACTCGCAAACCCCCGCGGTCTGCGCTGTCCAAGCCAATCGTCCTCCAGCCTCGGAAGGATTACATCGATCAGGTTCTCTGGCAGCAGGTAGATCTGCAAGCCGACGGGCAGAGGTTCGTACTGAAGGATCAGCTATCTTCTGATTGGCCTGCCTGCCGCTACAGATAGGCCATCGATGCCGCCCATGCGTCTTCGCGCGGCTTCCAGGCTCCAAGTCTAGAGCGAAATCAGCAGGCCTTGCTTTCACGCCAAGCCAAAGCGCCCAAAGCGACGATTATCACCACGGCCGACAAGAGCAGAGGTCGCAGGCGGCCTGGGCGCGATGGAATGCTACTATAATCGACCTTCTCGGGAGGAGCGTTGGCCGGCTCGCGGGGCCTCTCGGCGATGCCGGCCATCATGCGGAGGACACCTCTCTCGACTAATAGCATCTCTCGGAACAGCACCTCCCACTCAGTGTATTCGATCTTGGCGCTTCTCATGTCACGCTGGATGCTCCCCAACATGGAAACGGACTCATGGCGTGATGCATTTGTACCAGTCTCCAGCGTGTGCCATACACTCCGGATGCGATCCTCTAGCTGGTTGGCCTCCTTGCTCCAGGTCAGGTACGCTTCCGAGAAGGCTAGTTGCTCGGCAACCGTCGCTCGGGCGTGTACGACCTCGGATTCCTTACCCCTGACGAGCATGTCCGCCGGATGCAGAGCGACCTCAAGCTTGTCCGATCTGAGAACGACCAGCCGCTCGGCAATGAAGCTCTTCAAAGACCCGCCCGCTAGAAACGTGACCAACGTGGTGGGCAATCGGATCATCCAGCTTTCCCGATGCCGCTCGGTATGCCAGTCGGCATTCCCGAGAGCGCTCTGAATCTCCGCGACCACGGACAGATAGTCCTTCGGCTCCACGATCACCGGTACATGCTGGCTGCTCCAACGACGCAGCAGAGTCTGGATCTTGATGATCGGCGCGAAGACGAGCAGCATCAGTAAGGTCACGGCCAGCCCCAGCGTCAGAGCGTAGCCACGGAGCACAACCCTAGCCGTATCCAACATGCCCTGTGGGCGCTCCTCCGGATCCACGATCAGGAGTGATACCACGCCCATGACGGCCGGAAGCACGATGGCCGCTGCTGTCATGGCAAGCCTGATCCAGGTTCGGTCGACCCAGCCCGGTACTGTGACAAGAGCGAGCAGGAAAGTGGCGGCAGACGGGAAGGCAATTCCGATCAGAACGACCAGCCAGAACACCGATCCAAAGGCCAGAATCGAGAGATAGATCTGCCGATTCTGCGGAACCTTTCCGAATAGCAGCACGGTCGCCCAGCCAAAGGCCGTGTTCAGTATCTTGCCCAGCGACCTACCGATAGCGGCGAACAGTGCTTGAAGGATAGCCACTGCATCTCCCTCTGTACAGGTGTTAGCACCTGCACAGAGGGCAAAGGATATGCCACTACGGCTAGGAAGTCTCGGTGAGTGCCATCCGTGGCGTCCGGTGGAGAGGACCGGTATATCGGTTGGATATGCCGTTATGGCCAGGAAGTCTCGGTGAGTGGGGTAACGATCACCTCCTGAACAGCGCACTCGGGCGGCTGCGAAAGGGCAAACAGGATGACATTGGCCACGTTGCGCGGGTCCTGTAGAAACGCCGGGTCAGGCGCCCCCCCGCCCCTTTGCCCCGATAGCCCTCCGACCTATCGTTCTTGACTGGCAAGTAGAAGTCGTGCGGAGCTTGCACGAGATAATTCAGATAGCTTCCGTGAATGTGCCAGACAAGCACCCTGTACCGTTTCAAGCCGCACCTCATCGTCGAGATTGTCTCTGCAGACGCGCCATATCAACCGGCACGTTCGAGTCTATCGAAGGCACCTCTCAAGACCGGCTGCTCACCCAATCGCGCGAGGAGATTCAGCGAGGCAACCACAACATCTCCGGGCTCGATCCACGTAAGGCAACGATGGTCGCAAGGGCATTCCCAGTGGGGGCAAGGACTGCAGTCTGCAGCGGCGTACATGACCACGTGCCTGGTTTGATCCAGAGGCGCCCACCGCCGCGGATCAGCGCCACCGAACAGGATGACGCTTGGCGTGCCCATGGCCGTCGCAAGATGGGCCGGTCCGCTATCGTTCGTCACGAGCACGGACATCTTACCAATCAGAGCAGCCAGAACCCCTAGGCTGGTTCGGCCCGCAACATTGATGCAAGGGCCGCCGATGTGGTCGGCGATATATGTGGCCATCTCCTGTTCAGCTGCCACTCCGGTGACAACCACGAGGCCGCCTAGCGCTAACACCAAGCCTTTGGCTACTTCGGCGAACCGCTCCGCCGGCCAGCGTCGAGCCGGCGGACGTGCGCCGGGGCTAATCCCGACAATAGGCCGGCCCACGCGCCAGCCAGCGCTTGTGAGGATGCCGGTAGCCTCTGTCCGCTCCTCCTGTGTCACGGGAAACTCATAGTGCATGCCTTGAGCTTGACAGCCCAGAGATGTCATCAATTCGAGCACCCGCAGTATCTCCGGATAGCGCGGTGGATAGGGCAAATTGATGTCAAGCAGCGGCTCACCGCGTCCTGGCACGAAGTACCCTGCGGCACAACGGGCTCCGAGCTCCAGGGTGAAGAAATTGCTGACGCTTCCGTCACCATGCAGCTGAATGGACAAGTCGTAGCGGCGATCTTGAGCTTGCTCCAGGAACGCCTGCGTGCGGCGCGATGAGTAGGGAACTTCGGAAATCCCCGGATATCCTGGAAACTCCAGTAGTTGATCCAAGTATGGAAGACGAGACACCAGATCCTCGGCCCAGGGCAATCCTATAAGCGTGATCTCGGCCCGGGGCCACGTCTCACGCAGCGCGCGCAGACCCGGGACGGCCGTGAGCAAGTCGCCCAGATGGAGCGCGCGCACGACCGCGATGCGTCGAACCTCGTCGGGAAGCTTAGAATGCATCGATGGGACCTCCAGCGGTAGCTTGATCTCGGCTAACCTCGACAAACTTCTGCCCCATGCTGACTGAGAGCAGTCCTGAAGCTGCGGCAACAACCTCGGTCGGCGCGACCCCTTGCAGACAGGCGTGATCGCGTGGGCAGATCCGGCTGTAACAAAGACCGCAGGACACCGGGTGATTCAACACCCGACATGGCACCTGCCATGGCCCCCATTGCTCGGGAGGGTTGGTCAGAGCGAAGAGATCGACTACAGGCGTCTGAACGGCCGCGGACACGTGGGCCGGTCCAGTGTTGTTGGTAATGACAAGATCGCCCTCCGCGATCAAAGCCACAAACTCCCTGAAGCTCAGTAGCCCGACGAACGAATGGAGGGGAACCGTGACCCGGTCCTCAATGCGCCGGCACAGTTCTTCCTCATTTGCAACGCCAGTCAAAGCCACCTGGCAATCCAATTGTCGCACCAACATCTCCACCACTTCTGCGTAGCTCTCCCAAGGGTAGGTTCGCGCTGGCATCGAGCAGCCGGGATGAACAATCACCAGTCTCCGGGATGGATCGATTCCCGATTGGTGAAGGATCTGGCTTATCCGTCTGCGCATCGCCGCACCCACAGACAGAACGAGCCGCGTATCGTCTGTGGCGAAGCCTTCGGCGCCGACAAGATTCAAAGCGCGCTCCACTTCGTGCATCATGCGGTCCGGATGTCGATGGCGAGTAGTCAGAAGCGACCCCGACCCATCGATAGAAGCGCCCAGACGTAAGTGGATGTCCGCCAGATAGCACAGGTATGCTGCCGGCAGCGAGCTCTGCCGAAAGCTCGTGAAAATGATAGCCGCGTCGAAACGGCTGGCACGCAGGTGCCGAATCAGATCTTGCTCGCGAGCGCTGTCCTGGGCCGCGGTCTGCCAAACATCCATCCATGGCGCGGCGTAGACGATCACGCCGCTCAGATCTGGGTTCAGCTCCGCAGCTTGTGCTCCAACCGAGCTGGCCAGAAGAACCAGCTCGGCGTGGGGCAAGGTTTGCCGAACAGCGTGAAAAGCGGGAGTGCAGAGTAGCACGTCGCCGAGATTATCCAACCGCACCAGCAGAACTCTCTTCGCCTCGTGCCATCGTGAATCCACAACCTACCTCTGTACCGATGAAGCTACTTGGTCCGCCAGACCATGCACGCGTGGTGCAAACCATCTGGGAGGGGTATAGGCGTGTCTCTTCTGGGAGCGCGGGCGTCCTTCCCCAGAAGGACGCCCGCGCTCCCAGAAGGAACGTCCCTCTCGATAACTCGCATCACGCGATATGTGTCGTCCGCACCGTTGGCTAGCTCACCCTCACAGCAAGTCATCACTTGCCAGGATGAACCTCACCGCGGCGAGGAAATCTCTCGCTACGTAAGCAGGCGTTCTGCTAGGAACCGTGGGTAGGGTCTCCGTTCCTACATTCAAGAGGATGCTTCGACAACCAGCCTGGTTCCCAGCCTCTACATCATCCAGGATGTCCCCGATCAACCAGGAGCGCGGCAAGTCGATCTGATGCTCTTCGGCTGCTTTGAGGAGCATGCCTGGAGCGGGCTTACGGCAGGTACAGTCAAAGGCGTATTCGGCCACGGCGCCGCGAGGGTGATGTGGACAATAGTAGAACGCACCAATGCGCACGCCTTCCTCGGCTAGGAGCTGAGCAAGGCGTTCATGCATCCGATGCAGCTCGGGCTCGGTGAAATAGTCGAGTGCAATGCCCGATTGGTTTGTCACGACGATCAACTGATAGCCCGCGGTTTCGAGTAGTCGCAGTCCTGCACATACACCACCCAGCAAGACCATCTTCTCCGGATCATGCGCGTAGCGACCGTCGGCTACGAGCGTGCCATCTCTGTCCAAGAAGACCGCTCTGTTCACGGTTGCGTCCATTCAGAGTCCTTCTGATTACGGCCAAACGACCAATACAGTGATCGGTCTACTGCAGGAATCATGCCAGGGATTTATCCGTCTGCTGGCATGAATGCTGCTACACTGCTACATGCTATTGCGGAGCTGACATCCAGCCAAGGGCGTTCATCCATCAAATCCCTTGCGCTTTCGTGGTGGCGGATGCACCGCCAAAGGTGTTTATGCCTGCTTCAAATGGGCACAGGCTGGTGGTCATATCACCGCACTTGGACGATGGGGTCTTCGGGTGTGGACAGCTATTGTCCGCCTGCCCTGAATCGATCGTGCTAACCGTATTTGCTGGGCGACCTGAGAGCTATGCTGAGCTCACCTCCTGGGATGCGGCCGCGGGATTCCAACCCGGCGAGGATGTCGTTTCGGCTCGCCGCGAAGAGGATCGCTCCGCCCAGGCGGCACTAGGCTGCCATCCCATCTGGCTCGATTTCTGCGATAGCCAGTACGGCCGCTCTCCGACTATCAGAGCGATCTCCAATGCCCTGGCCACAGTGATCTCGGAGATCGGAGCGGAGATCGTCTTCCTGCCCCTGGGACTGTTCCATAGCGACCACAAACTTACCCATGTCGCGGCTCTGCGCATCTCGCGAGACCATCAGAATCTGCTGTGGTTTGCCTACGAAGACGCCATCTACCGACGCATTCCGAATTTGACGAGGAAGCGCCTCCTGTCGCTTCAAAGACAAGGCATCGCTGTCACTCCTGCCGGCTCGTCGTCGGACCACGGCCGCCAGGAGAAATGGCAAGCTATCCAGGAATACCGATCACAGCTTCGTGCCCTTGCTGCCCCCGGCCACCCAGGGTATGAGGACGCGCTCGAAGCCGAACGCTACTGGAGGCTTTCCATCTGACCAGCACATACTTACAACTTACGAACTACAACTGGAAAGAGCCATGTCTGAACGCGGTTTCCGCCCTGTACCATCGCCTGATCCGCGAGTGGGCGTTGTGGTTCTGACACACAATCGCGCTGACGAAGTGTCTGGAACAATCGAGCGGCTTGCCGCGCTTCCAGAACGCCCGAAGGTGGTGGTTGTGGACAACGCTTCGTCGGATGGCACTTCGGTGCTGCTGCAGAGGCGCTTTCCGAAAGCTCAGATCGTCCGGCTTGACATGAACGTCGGTGCAGCGGGCCGCAACATCGGCATACGCCTATGCGATCGACCGTACATAGCGCTGTGCGACGACGACACATGGTGGCAACCCGGATCGTTGAGCCGAGCCGCCGACCTCATGGACCGACATCCATCGCTGGCCGTTATCACGGGCAAAGTGCTCGTCGGGGAACAGGAGCGAATCGACTCAACATGCGTACTCATGTCCCAGAGCCCCCTGGGAATTCCAACTGGGCTACCAGGGCCCGCCTTGCTGGGGTTCCTGGCCGGTGCATCCCTCGCACGACGAATAGCCTTCCTTCAGGTGGGAGGATTCGAGCCACGCTTCTTTCTGGGCGCTGAAGAGCAGATGCTGGCGCCCGATCTCGCCAGCGCGGGATGGGCGCTCGTATACATCGAAGCCGTGGTCATTCACCATCACCCGTCACCCCACCGTGATGCCAGGGCGCGGCGGCGACTGCTCATACGCAACGGCCTTTGGACAGTGTGGCTACGTAGACCAGTAGGACGAGCGGTGGCAATAACAGCAGACGTCCTGCGACAATGCACACGCGACCGGGCGGCTCGCGCGGCCCTCATTGAAGCAATTCAGGGGCTACCTTGGGTGATACGAAACCGGCGCGTCATCCCGACTCGTATCGAGCGGCAGCTTCTACAAATTGAGCGACAGCGCCGTGAACCTTAATCGGCGAGGACCTATCGACATCAGGGGACGGCAGGACCTGAGGACTGCCCACACGTCAATCCAAGCGGCGTGCCGGCTCTTTCGCGTCACGCGAGCATCACCGGCACGCCAGCTGTCCGCACAGATGCCGACGCTATTCGCCCGCGTAGTGCTCTGGCGGCTGCTCCTTTTCGAAGATCTGCCCGCGCCAGGCGCCGGTCTCTTTCCCACGTGACTCGATGAACTCCTTGAAGTCCTTGAGTTCGGTCTCCACGTGGCGGGAGAGGAAGCCTAGCTTGTCAGCGACGTTTTCGAGGAGGCCCTGCGGATCGTACTGGACCTCCATCGTAACGCGGCAGCGATCGCCGTCGATGGACTCGAACATCACGAGGCCGTTGTTCGTCGGGCCACTGGTGCTGCGCCAGGCGATCCGCTTATCGGGCATTTGCTCGATGATCTCAGCGTCCCACTCGCGCTTGACACCTGCGAACTCGGCCCGCCAATGCAGCCTTCGGTCACTCAGTTGGCGAACCTCCTCCACCCCCTTCATGAACTTGGGGAACTCCTCAAACTGGGTCCACTGGTTATAGGCCGTGCTCACCGGCACGTCGACCTCGATGGATTTCTTGACAGTATCCACGTATACCTCCTCCTTTGCCAGGTGCGCCGAGGCTTCGCGTTGCGAACACATAGCATTAAGAACACGCCCGAATCTCGATACCGCGTCGGTAACAGCGCATTCCTGGCAGCATCTGCACCTCTCCTAGTGCTGTGTGATCTTGCTCACAGCATTACTGGCGCGACCAGAAAGCTGGAGCACGGAGCGTGCCAGATGGAAATACCCGACCGCATCACGAATCTGGCATAGATGCTGCTGAATTCCTCAGTGTCGGCGCTTATGTCTACTACGGCAGCGCCGACTGGGGGTACGGCGTGTGGCTGGTCATCGGCCGTCGTCAGACGGCCGCCGACTAGCACACGACGTGCCGTCTCTCGTCTGCAAAGGAGGGCAGAAATGGCCAGCATACTGTGGTTCCTGGTGGTATTGCTAGTTGTCCTCTGGCTGCTTGGCCTCGTCGCCAACATCGGAGGCAACCTGATCTACATCCTGCTCGTTCTGGCCGCCGTCGCGCTGATCTTCAACCTACTCTTCGGTCGCCGGTACGTCTGAGTAACGCCAGCGGCGCTACCCGATGGCAACCGGACTGGTAAAGAAGAGACGCCTACGATCAAGAGGTCTCAGCTAGATGAGATCCGGTCATGAACCGAGGCCGGTCCTGGGAGCGCCCGCCTGAGGCGGGCGCTCCCAGGCAGCATCGTCTCACAATTATGACCACGTCTCGGCTAGATGAGCATTGCGAGAGCCAGGGCGATCACGGCCAGGGCCAACATCAGGGTCGTCGAAAACCCCAGCAACGCCACAATGCCCAGAATCAGTCCTATGATCGCCAGCACCGTATTGATAGTAATCCCCGCGGCAAAGGGTCTTCTCATCTTCTAAGCCCCTTTCTTCAACTCGGGCCGGGCCCAACCGTGTCGCGCGCCCGACAGTCCGAACTACCAGCACGTTTCATGCCCCCGACAAACTTGACCGCGATAGTCAACCGGTTTATTATATAGATATGGATAATATCGTGGATCGCGAATCGGACGCCGTATGCCGAGCCGCGAAGTCGCTCGGGCGACAGTACCCCGGGGCAGACTTGACGACTATCGAGACGGTAGTTACGCTCCTGCGCATGCAGGGACGGCTGGTGCGAAGCCTGGACGAGCGGTTCCGCCCGTTCGGGCTGACGGCCGCTAAGTTCGACCTCCTGATGGTTCTGCATCGGGCGCCCAGTCGGCGACTGACTATGTGGGAGATCGGTCGGCATCTGGGCGTCACGCGCACCAACGTGACCGGACTGGTGGACGGACTGGAGCGGGACAACCTGGTGCGACGGCTGCCACACCCGGAGGACCGCCGCTCGCTGCTGGCCGAGCTGACAGCAGAAGGCGAGGAGCTGGTGCATCGCGTGCTGCCGGAGACCTGGAGCTGGATGGACGATCTGCTGGACGATTTCAGTCTGGACGAGAAGCATCAGATGCTGCGGCTGCTGAGAAAAGTGCAGGCCCGGCTAGGAGCGCGCGCGGAATAGGGAACGCAAGACGCCTCTTTTCTTGAGACGAGGAACCGGTTCATCGTCGTCAGGGAACGGAACGACAGCAACGCAACCCACAGTGCGGGCCACTGGCATGTCCCATGCGCTATGCACGGGTATAGCGCGGTATAGCATAGAAAGACGTGATAGAGACAAATGAACGAACGAAGATTTACGATTGTGGAATCGGACTCCACGCATGGCTCGGAGATGCCGCAGGTGCCTCAGGACGCTACCGAGGTGCTGGACGCCTACTCTGAAGCCGTCATGCAGGTGGCAGAGCGGGTCGGTCCGGCTGTAGTACAGGTCGGCGTGGTACACGAGGGACGGGCGCGCACGGAGCGAGGCATAGTGCCCTTCAAGGAGCAGGGCGTGGGCTCCGGCGTGATCATCGCCCCGGACGGCTACGTGGTGACGAACAGTCACGTGGTTCATAAGGCTACCCAGATCACCGTCACATTGGCCGACGGTCGGGAGATGGTGGCCGCTCTGGTGGGCGAAGACCCCATCACCGACACGGCCGTGCTGCGAATCTCGCCCGACCTCGACGAGAAGCTGCCCGTGGCGGAGCTGGGTGACTCCGACCGTCTGCGCGTGGGGCAACTGGTCATCGCCATCGGCAACCCGCACGGCTTCCAATCCACGGTAACGGCCGGCGTCGTCAGCGCCCTGGGACGCAACCTGCGGGGTTATGGCGGCCGTCTTATCGAAGGCATCATCCAGACGGACGCGGCCCTGAACCCAGGCAACTCCGGTGGACCGCTGGTCGATAGCCGGGGACGTGTCGTAGGCATCAATACGGCCGTGATTCAGCACGCCCAGGGTCTCTGCTTCGCGGTGCCCATCAACACCGTCAAATGGGTGGTGGGGATGCTCATGCGCGACGGTCAGGTGACCCGCGCCTACCTGGGTATCGCCGGACAGGATCGTCCTCTCCACGCGCGGATACGCTATCAGTTTCGTCTAGTCAATCCCAGTGCGGTGGAGATCGTCGAGGTTCAGTCCGGCGGACCCGCCGCGCGAGCAGGGCTACGAGTGGGCGATCTGATCTCAGCCATCGACAGTCAGCCGGTGCGTACGATAGACGATCTGCATCGCTACCTGGCCCGCCTCCAGCCCGGCCAGGTCGCACGCCTGGAGGTCCTGCGGCGTGACGGCGGGACACTGCAAAGGCAGGAGATCGATGTAGTGACGGATCGCCAGGCGGCCTAGTGTTTTCCAATGCGAGGCTTCATCTGGACCTACGCCTCTACATCAGTAGTAGGAAGCTCTGAAAAACGGAGGAGCGCCGCGGGTCAGCTCCATCCCGGGCGCTCCACCTTAAACCCCTTGGACCTAAGAGAAGAGGACGGCTTCTCAGGTCTCCTATCTGATATGATAGAACACCCCCAGCTCGTCTGACATCGGCCTTCCGATCCCTTCTCAGGGCCCAGAAAAGCACTACTCGCGTCTTCTCGCTCGTGTCCACATCCCTGCTTTCAGCCTTAGGACTAGGCCAGGTGGCCTATATACTCTTTCACGCTGCTGGCCATTTGCAGGAAGATCGTGGAGTGGCACGGCGGCCGCGTCTGAGTGGCGTCCAATCCCGGACAAAGCTCCACGTTCTACTTCACGCCGCGCGGCAGAGCGATAGCCGGCCGAAAAGTGTGCTCAGCCCGTGATTATTCTTGAGCGTCTTGGGATGGTCGGGATGCTCCCCTTAACGCCGGCTCAGACCGAGTAACACTCTCAACCCTATCGAAGTCGGAGTCGTAGCTCAAGATTTCTTGAATGCCCAGATTCTCCATATGGGCCACGGCCAGCGCGTCGCCGAAATCGAGGAAGGGCGAAGAAGCGTACAGGTCCAGGGCACGCAGATACACCCGCTTCCGGGGAAGCTTCAGACCGCGTAGAGTCAGAAGAGGGCGCAACCGGCCTACCGCCTCGGCGTGGCTGAGGCCATATTGCGCACGGGAAGTTAGCACGTAGAGAACTTCATGTAGGATCACTTCACATGTCGTGACCTGCTCCAGTCCACGTTTGACATCCTGCAAGAGTGCGAAGCACGCCTCGGCCTTGACCGGGTCGTCCCTGGTCAGGTAGCGCAGGAAAACGTTGGCATCCAAGAACTTCATTGGCCCGGCGTCTCATACGACTCGTGCATCTCGCGCACGACTTCCTCCGCATGCTCATCCATTGCATCGCGAATCAGCCTCTCGAAATCCTCCGGCCTTTTGCGCGGGGTCACGGAGCCGTACGCGGACTCGAGGGTAAACGTGACAGGCTGAAGTCTCACCTGCTGGTCGTCGATCTCAAAGGCCACTTTGCCCCTGGGCTTAAGGTTGAGCAGTCTGCGGACCTCGGCGGGGATCGTCACCTGACCTCGCTGCGTGATGGTAGTGATAATCTGCCTCATGGCACTGCGCCTTCCATTGTTGTGCTCCGGATACAATGAA
>SCTZ01000130.1 GCA_004297765.1 Chloroflexota bacterium
CGTGACTTCCTTGTCATTCTGAGGCGCGCACGCCGAAGAATCCGTACCCCAGGGGCGCGGATTCTTCGCGCTGCGGCGCTCAGAATGACAACGGGACGCCGAAATCACGTTGTAGTACTATTCCGTGCGGGACAAGGAATTGCAGGTACTCGTGGTGAAGGTCGGTCACCGGCGGCAGGTCTACCAGTAGTCATCGTCCTCCGCATTCGTCTTGGCCCAACGAAGAAGCGATCGCGCTGATCGGTGACTTCATTGCCGAACTGGACGAGAAGCAGCAGGCTCGCTTCCTGGAGTTGGTGACGCGCGGGCCGCGCCCCCTGGTTGCCGAGGCGATCGGACTGGAAGACCGCGAAGACCTCCTCGCTCGCATCCAGACCTTACACGACGACATCGCCACCGACGTCTACGTGCAGGGCGGGGTGGGCTACGACCCCGAATACCACGCCCACCGTGGCTATGGTGACGACAGTTGGATCGACGAGATGGACGAGCTGTTCGCCGCAGCCGACAGCCTGTTCCGCGCAGGGCAGTTCCCGGTCGTGGTCGAGGCTTACCTCGCGCTCCTTGATGTCTTTCGCCTCGGTGAGGACGGCTTCCACTTCACGCGCCCCAACCCGGCGGAGGCGTTACGCACCGACATCGATACGACCAAGGAGCACCTGTTCATCGCGATCAGCCGGAGTGACCCGGACCCGGCCACGACGGCGATTGACGTGTCAGAGAAGACGCGGTACGACGGCGGCCGACGCTACGCGTTGCTGGATGCCTGGGCAGGTCGATCTGACCTGATGGTCACCCTGGAGGCCGCACTCATCGAGCAACTGCGCCAGCCATCGTCGCAAGGACCGCACCCTCTTCTGCTGTCGCACCCGAGCGACCTGCTCCGCGAGTTCTATCGACGGTATCGCACCACGACTGACTACGCATCTCTCTGCCGGCAGATTGGGCTGCAGCAAGGTTGGCCATACTGGGATCTCGTCGAGCGTGATGCGTCGGAGTTCGAGCGCTATTACCGAGAGCTCTTCGTCACCTATCGGCGTTATCCCGCGCTCAAGGACGAATTGCGCAAGGCCATCGAAGGAAAGCGCGCTCGCCGCTAGGTCGAAGAGAGTGTGTGAGAAGGGGGAAGCGCAAATGGAACGTCGAACACCATTCGTCGGCACGTGGGACGTCGTGTCGAGCCCTGACTTCGATTATGACTATCTGTCCATGGAGGTGGCACCGTACGTTCGGCTCCGCCAGGAGGGCGGTCGGATCGTCGGCAACTATCAGGTCGGTCTGCAGACCGGGAATCTGGACGGCTGGCTAGAAGGCGCCGACCGAGTGGTGTTCAGCTTCGAGGGGATGGACGAGTTGGACCCCGTCAATGGCGCCGGAACGCTGAGTCTGAAGGACGATCGTCTGACCTTCGTGCTGAGGTACCACCAGGGCGACGGCTTCACCTACGAGTGCGAGAGACGGCGGTGAAGGTCCAATCACCACACGCCACCGATCTGTATGAGCGTGTTGAGGAAGTGCCGGACGCCGTGCCGTTGTTCGATAGGGCGCTCACGGATCCAGTGTTGCTCATTTCGTTACGGTCCACCGCGCACGAGCTCGGCTATCGGCTCGTGCGAAGACATGCCTATCAGCTGTCTGTCAGCTCCTAAGCTTGCATTTCTGACCGCCATGGCGTTTTTTCTTACTCTATCCGCTGGACATCCCGGATAACTTTAGAACCGCAGGGACATCGCAGTAAATCAAACCGGCCGAGCTCGCCAATCAGGGCTGAGCAGTCGGTGCACCGGGGTTGAGGCCTGCACGCCCTGTTGGCGAACCTGGCGCCGGGCCGCGCCGGGGAATT
>SCTZ01000131.1 GCA_004297765.1 Chloroflexota bacterium
GCATGTAGAGCGCCACTCCGATCACGGCCTGGGGCAGTGGGAGCAGCACGAGCAGGTGGGTGGGCTCGAGACTGGAGACCGTGACAACACTCTCCAGCAGGAAGATGGCCATGACCAGCGGCAGAAAGACCAGCTTGCGCCATTCCGCGCGGGCCGCCCGGCTGAAGCAGAGCAGCACGCAGAGCACGGCCACGGCGCCGACAAAGGCGACCGGGTAGAGCCGATTGATCTGAAGCCCGCCCAGGAACCAGAAATGAGAGCCTTGCAGCACCACGCGGAACGCATCCAGACGCACACCCAGATTATGGAGCACGTCCAGATTGTTCACCCCATACTGCGAGACCAGCATGTTCTTCCCGAGCACTTCCAGAGTTCCCCGGGTCTGCACGTTGTAGAGGATCAGCGGGCCGGCGCCGAGCAGGAAACACAACGCCGCGAGGGGGTTGGGGGGAAAAAGGCGAAAGGGAGAAGAGGGGAAAGGGGGGTACGTTTCTCCCCTTTTCCCCCAGGCTCTAACCCCCAGCACGAGCGAGGACAGACCTAGGGCTATTGCATACCACAGGAACAGCAGCTTGGCGGTGATGCCAAGCCCCAGCAGGAAACAGCCCAGACACAGGGACCACGTCCGCCGTGTACGCCACCAATACAACAAAGCCAGCAGACTTCCCCCCGCGATGGCCGTCATGACCGACGTCACGTGGATACCCTGGCGGGTCCAGAAGATGAAAGAGGGGCTAACGGCCAGCAGAAGAACGGCGATGGCGGCCACACCGCGGTTGAAGAGCTCGCGCAGGAAGAAGTAATAGAGCAGGATGGTCAACGCGCCAACGGCCACGGTCATCAGACGAATGCTGTCGACGCTGACGCCCAGAAAGGCAAAGAAAGGAATCAGCAGGTAGGTGTTGATCGGCCCCACGTAGTCCATGGCCATGAGGGGGAGCGTGTGCCCTGCGATACGCAGCCCGGCGTTGCGCACCAACTCCAACGGCTGGCCCAGCACCAATCGCATGGCTGGAACCGCATCCAGGGCCTCATCATAGTAGAGGCCGGGCAACTCCAACTGGCTCAGCGAAAAGGAAAGGAACAGCGCCAGGGCGAGCGCCGGAATGAGCAGATCCAAAGCCCAGCGCCATCTCACCTGCGCCTCCGAGGGAACCAGGAAGCTCCGATGGTAAGCAGCCCTACCACGGACATGCCGGCAAAGCTCCAGAACGGCCAGGGCGAGACGTCGCCGGTAAAGACCTCGAAGCCGTCGATCAAGTTGCTTTGACCGCCGCCGGACTGGCTGGAAGCGTCCCCAACCCTGATGTCCACCGTGTGACGTCCTGGGGCCAACCCCCGAGCCACCGAATCGTTCTCGCGATAGTCGCCTGAGGTGCTCAGCAGATCGATGTAGGCCTGCCCGGACGAGTCTCGCGGCAACAAGGGCGCCGGCGCACCATCGATCCGCACGATCAATCTACCCCCCGCCCGGTTTTTCCAGACCATGAGGTTGACGCCCGTGCCTCTGAAGACGAACGAGAGGCTGTCGCCTGGCGTGGAGCTGCTGGCCACCGTGCGCCCGGATGCGTTCGGCAGTAGAATCGTCTGCCAGCCGCTCTTGTAGTCTACACCTTTGTAATCCACGGCTGGATCGGTCTCTTCATGGTAGCCGGGGCCGGCCACCCTCAAGCTAGCGCTCACGTCCTTGAGCACCTGATAGGCCAGTCGCGGCACGAAATCCACGTCCACCAATCGGAAATAGTACTCCGCCGAGTCCAGAGGATACTGCCCGACCTGACGGAAATACCATAGGTTGATGACACCCAGCCACTCCCACGTGCGCGCGATCTGGATGGCCTCGCGCGTGTACTCCGCCTGCTGCTGCTCCGTCACCCGACCCCACGTGAGCCTATCCGGAGACGTCGATGCCGGCGCTGCGTTCCACCCGAACTCGTTCAACCAGATCGGTTTCTGAGCATCTCCGCTCCTGACCATGATATCGTGCATCAGCTCCACCCGGCGGAAGTTGAGCACGGACTCGCTGGGCTCGTCATGCGGCGGGCGATCGAAGCCGTAGGCGTTGGCGCTTAGAATGTCGAAGTAGTCCTTAGCTCCGGCGCGGTACATCGTGTCGAGATAAGAAAGGTCCGAGACGTTCTCTCCGCTGTTATCGAGTGTCTGGGCCAGCGGCGCGCTGAGGATGACGACGTTGGGGTCGGCCTCCTTGGCGCGCCTATAGGCGATCTTGAGCATCTCCACGTAGCGCACGGCGTCGACCTTCTCGCCTTGCCATTCCCCGGCCAGGTTCGGCTCGTTCCAGATCTGATAGAACTGGATACGGCCCTTGTAATGGCTCACAACGTTGTACACGTAGTTGCCGAAGTCCTCCAGATTTCGCGGTGGCCCTGACTTGATCGATGGGTCTTTGACCGCCCATGCGGGGGGCTTGTCAAGCCGGGCGATGATACGCAGGTCGTATTTCTCGGCCAGGCTGACGATGGCGTCGAACTTTTCCCAGGTGCTCTTCATGTACTTCTCGTCCCAGAAGACGCCCTTCTGTGGCTCGATGTCTACCCATGCGAACATTTGCTTGATCCAGCCGAGGCCAGCATCGTGGGCCATCTTCAAGGTTTGCTCCTTCTTCCAGAACTCGACCTCTTGATCCAGGAAGAAGTTCGCGCCGAGAGGGTGGACATTGGTGTAGGGGATGGTACGCACGCTAGGCTCGGTCAACACGGGCGCGGCCGCGAAAGGGCTGGGCGAGAGGAAGGCGCCAGCAGCGCCCAGACCGAGAACGAGCACAGCGAGGATGCGGATCAGCGCCCGCACTGTAATCTTTCTGGCAGCGCGCATGTCTCCTCCCTCGAAAGAGGCAAAGCATCCATACTGTCGGCGACCGGCTTACGACCGCGGACCGTTGGCCGCTCACAGCTTTGGTTGCACTTGCGAGCAAGGAGTATACCAGAAGCCGCGCACGACCGCAATCCAATCATAAGGGGCGCTTGGTCGGTATGCCCGGTTGACGCGGGAAGCGATCTGGTGTGGCGGAGGTTTTTTGTATTACCAGCAGGGCGTGCTCCCCTTCCATACCAGGCAGCTCGTACTCCTCTTTCCAGCATAGCTGTCCACCGAGAAGTCCCAGCGCCGTCTGTGCGTCCCTCACCTCGTCGTCCGCCTGTCCCTTCTTGTACGCGACAAAAAAGCCTCCCTGGCGAGTCAGCGGAAGGCATAGCTCCGTCAGCGCCCGTAGGGCCGCCACGCCCCGTGCCAGCACCACGTCGAAGCCGTTTCGGTAGCGCACATCACGTCCCAGCGTCTCGGCCCGCTCGACCACGATCTCCACATCCTCAAAGCCAAGGCTGTCAGCCACATGACGTAGGAAGACCGCTTTCTTGCCCACGGATTCCACCAGGCACAGACGCAGGTCCGGGCGTGCGATCTTCAGCGCCAGGCCCGGAAACCCGGCCCCGGCCCCGACATCAGCCATCCGACACTCGACCGTTAGCAGTGGTCCTCCGTTCCAGCGATAGAAGCCGTTATGCGGCTGGTTCAGGCGCAGTAGACTGAGAGAATCCAGGAAGTGGCGGCTCTGGGCCGCCTCCGGCTCCGTGATGGCCGTCAGGTTGATGCGCTTGTTCCAGGCCACGAGATCCTCATAGTACAAGCGGAACTGCTCCACCTGCACGGCAGAGAGCTCGATCCCCCAGCGTCTAGCTCCCTCCATCAACGTCTGCATGATGAGCTGATGCCCCATTCAAATGCTGTGTGACCGGTGAACTCACATACGTCAGTCCTAGCGATCAGATCAGTCCGATCGGACCGATCGGACTGATCTGACTGTTCGACACGTAGCCAGTCACCCGCAAGGACATCAGTTACACAGCACTACGTTTCCACGACTGCCGCGTACACGAAGCCCTCGATCCCATTGTAGCGCGCCCGATACCAGCGACCATCACCGGGATCAACGGCCTGGCCGGTGACGCTCTGCAGGATGTCCAGACTGGCGCCGTCGGGCATGGCTTGCACCACAGGGGCAGAGATGTTGGGCTCTGCCCGCATCCGTGCGCCCTTTCCGCTGCTGGCGATCGTGCCCTGACCGATCGCCGTGACCGGTGCGGGGACCGGGTTGGCCGGCGCCGGCTTCGACGGGGCAGGCGGCGATGGCGACGGGGCGGGAGCGGATACTGGAAAACCCTCCTGGACCACGGCAGCGTACACGAAGCCCTCGACCCCATTGTAACGCGCCCGATACCAGCGCGGGTCGCCGGCATTCACGGACTGGCCCTCGACCGCCTGCAGGATATCGAGTGTAGCATCGTTCGGCAGCCCCTGCACCACCTCGGCGGTAGTGCTGGGCTGCGCGCGCATCAGAGCACCAGTGGCGTTGATGACACGGCCTTGGCCGATCGCGGGCGCCGGCTCGGCCGGAGGAGCGGTCGATATCGTCCTCGCCGGCGGGACCTGTGGCGGCGGTGCTGGCGGGGACGGAGACGGCGACGGTGCCGAGGGCGATGGAGCGGGAATGCTCACCGGAAAATATCGATAGATCGCCGTGGCGTACGCGCGTGCGATGACGTCCAGCGTGCGCTCGTCACGAAGCGCTAGGGCATCGGTCGGATTTGTCATGAACAAGCCCTCGGCCAACGCCGCGGGCATCAGGCTGGGACGAACGATGATGTTGCTGACCGGCCCCAGCAGATAGAAGTGCTGGCCAGGACCAGGTCCACCCAACGCCTGCCAGTCAGTTTTGACAACGGCGTAGTCGGTGCCATACCCAATACTGGCAAGCCCCCTCTTCACGTTATCAAGAAGCAGACTGGCGAACCGCTTACTATCACTGGAGTAGGGTCGCTCCTCGCTGTAGTACACCTCCGAGCCATGCAGCTTGCTATTGGTATTGCCGTTGAAGTGAATGGACAAGAAGAGCTGAGCGTTGGCGTTGTTGGCGATATCGACGCGCGCCTGCAATTCGTCGTCGAGCCCGATGGGCGGGTGTCCCGTGACCAACTGCGGCGGAGAGTTGACCGCGCGATCCGTCGTCCGAGTGAGAACTGGCTTGAAAGCGGCGCGCGTGAGCAGATCAGCCACCTTCAGCGCGACCCGCAGGTTGAGATCCTTCTCGCGCAGGATGGTGCCATCGCTGAACTTGGAAGAGGTGCCAACCTCGTTGCCCCCGTGCCCGGGGTCGATGACCACCACGCGGCCACCGCCCAACGGCGGTAGATCTGGGGTTAGCCCATCCGCGGGCAGCAGTCCGGCCTCTTTCGCGATGTCGCCGCCGTTCGCGACTGTCACCTGTCCGGCCTTCGCCCACGGCACATCCACCTTCCACTGCTGGAATACCGCGCGCTGAAGCCGGATGGCGAAATGGTTGCCGTTGTCCACCACGCGCGACACAGGCAGGCCGTAGAAGGTGGTTGGATCGGCGTTGGCGAAGTAAGCATTCTTAATGGCCGCGTTGTCGTTGAGCAGCGCCAGTCGCTCGCGCACGATGTCCGGCCACTGCTTGCCTTTGTCGAAGTCGGGTGGCAGCGGCGCCGGCGTCGAGCGGACGGTCTGCAGCCAGGAGTCCTTGCCGCGGTCATGCAACAGATCAAAGACATTGACCATCCAAGCCTGGCCTGCCTCGGGTCGCCACTGCAATATGCCTTTCTGGAAAGCCTGAACCGTGAAGCCATCCCACGTCATGCGCCGCGAGACGGGGTAACCGAGGCTGGCGAAACCACCGTACCGCTGGAACTCGTTCCACAGTGGCACGCCGGAATCGTTGGTTACCGCATAGCCCAGGGTATCCGTGCCAGCAGGGCTGCCATTGGCTTGCGTATAGAAATGGCCGTTCGGGATATCGAAATCCAGCGGTCCAACGGCATCTGCCGACCGGATCGGCCAGTGCATGGTCACAAACGTGCTGGACAGCATGAGCAGCACAAGCAGAAGCAGCATGCCCTTGCTCTCCGGCCTTGCCGTCCGTAGCGATGAGAGACGAAAGTGCGCCGTAAAACTGCGTTGCTTCATCAGAACACGACCCCGAACCAGTTGTTTGCCGTCCTACAGGCGCTTTTCAGGGCGCAGAAGTCCCTGGGTGAACTCGCCTCATGACAGTTAACGTACCACAGTGGCCGAAGGTTTCACCCCATCTCCGGCATCCCGGTGCAAGCCCGCACGCACCATGCGCAATGCCGAATGGAGGCCCACCCCTTCAAAGGGGAGACCCAACTGGCGGCCCGCTGATTATACAGGGAGACTCGCGCATAAGCAAGCATGCCAAGTGCGTCGTTCCACAAGTCAGTACCACCCTGCAGTCCTTCCGCGAAAGGACGGCGCAGTTGGACCACCGCCTCAAACCGCGGGGGTCTTTTCCCACAGGATGCCGCACTTGCGGAACGACGCACTAGGTGCGTCGTTCCGCAAGTACAGCGAGCGGGCGGCGCTATTCCCTCTCCCTTGCGCACAAGGGAGAGGGTCAGGGTGAGGGTTCAGCCCCTGACACCGCTGGATCGCCGTCCCGGACTAATGAAGACCCGGGGGACCCTCAATCGAGTAGCCGGGTGGGTCACCCCGCCCGGCTCTCACACCACCGGACATGCGGGTCCGCATCCGGCGGTTCGTCACACAAACCGAAGAGCGCGACG
>SCTZ01000132.1 GCA_004297765.1 Chloroflexota bacterium
CTCATAATAGGTAAGCATAACCGGCTCTATCCTTCCCTTGCTTGACAATTCACGCAAGAGACTAACTTGTAACCAATGCACGGCGGTCCGCCACTACGGACACTGGTCTGTCCGTAGTGGCGGGCGGCTCTGCCCGCCAGGGGGGAGGTGGGGCGCGCCCGGTCTTTCCGGATGCAGCACTAAACAGAAAGGAGGGTATAGGGATGCTCGAGGAGTTGGAACGGTTGAGGGAAGTTGTGGGCGAGGAGCACGGGCAGGTGTTGGCTGGGCTGGAGACGGCGGTGCGGGCGCATCTTGCGGCGGCGGAGGAACGAAATGAGCGTCTGCGGGTATTGGAGGAGCAGGCCGAAGAATCGACGCGGATGGCTGGCTCGCTGGAGGAGACGCGGCGGCGTCTGGAGTCCGCGGAGGTGGGACTACACGAGCGCGATAGCCTGGTGGGTGCGCAGGCGGGCGAGATCGCGGGGCTCAAGGAGAGCCTGGCGGCGACGCTGGAGGCCTACCGAAAGACTACACGCGCACAGGTGCCCAGCGCCGCGGAGTTGATTGTCGGCTCCTCGGTCGAGGAGATCGACGCCAGTCTGGAGCGGGCGCAAGGAGTGCTAGCGAAGGTGGAGACGGAGCTCCGGGAGCGGCTGGCGACAGAGAAGATCCCTGTGGGAGCGCCCGGCAGGACGGGACCCGACCTCTCCCAGATGAGCCCGGCGGAAAAGATCCGGTACGGGTTGGGGGCAAGGGGGTAGGGACTGGGGGTTAGGGGCTAGGGGCTGTCCTTCCGCAGAAGGACAGCCCCTAGCCCCCTAACCCCCTATCAAAAGGAGGAATGTTGTGGCTCTGACGCTAACAGAGGCGGCCAAGTTGGCCAATGACGTGGTGTTGCAGGGTGTGATCGAGACGGTGGCGAAGGAGAGCGACGTGCTCAACTACCTGCCGTTCATCGACGTCCTGGGGAACGGGCTGACCTATAACCGGGAGAACGGAAGCCCGATGGCGGGGTGGTATGACGTGGGGGACACCTGGGTGGAGCAGACGCCGACCTTCACCCAGGCTACGGCGGCTCTGAAGATCGTGGGCGGGGATGCGGACGTGGACAATTACATCCGTATGACCCGCGGGAACGTGCAGGACATCGAGGCAGCGGTGCTGCAATTGAAGGCGCGGGCTGTGAAGGACGAGTTCGAGGACAAGTTCATTAACGGCGACTCGTCGACCAATGCCAAGCAGTTCGACGGACTGGCCAAGCTGGTGATGGCCGGTCAGACGGTGTCGGCCGGCGACAACGGCGCCACGCTGACGTTGGCCATGGTGGACCAACTGATCGACACGGTGCGCCCCGGCAAGCCGGATCTGCTGCTGATGAGCAAGCGGAGCCGGCGGAAGATCAAGCAGTTGCGGGCTACTCAGGGTAACTATCTGGAGACGGCCGAACAATTTGGACGGATGGTGACCTTCTACGATGGGATCCCCATCGCGGTGACTGACTGGCAGAGCGATACGGAGACCAAGGGCGGCAGCGGGGCGGTGTGCAGCTCCATCTGGGCCGTGCGGTTCGGTGAGGGGTTTTGCGCTGGTCTGACCAACGGCGGGATCACGCTGGAGCGGATCGGGATACTGGAGACCAAGGACGCCACGCGCACGCGCATCAAGTGGTACTGCGGTCTGGCCCTTTTCAGCACGCTGGCCCTGGCCAAGCTAGAAGGCGTAAAGGACTAGGCGGGGGTTAGGGGTTGGGGGCTAGGGGCTGGTCCATCGGGAGTGGGCAGAATGTGTGCCGGTGGCGGGGGGTGGGGAATCCCCTCGCCCTTTCGCAAAAGTTCATCATGCCCCTGCGGAGCACCAGTGCTGGATGAAAACGACGGTATTTTCAGAGGAGGGAGAGGGCTAGTGTTCGACCACAGAGAAGACGCTATCTGTCATTCTGAGCGCCGCAGCGCGAAGAATCCGTATCCTCAGGGCGCGGATTCTTCGGCGCCTGCCCTGAGCAGAGCCGAAGGGTGCGCGCCTCAGAATGACAAAACCAGTGTGGTCGAACACTAGGGTGAGGGTTCCCCTCCTGATGGCTGGTCCCCCCTGCTCATAACCCAGAAGAAGGGTCGGAGCTAGAGGTTGGGGATTGGGGGACCATCCCCCAATCCTCGATCCCCAGCTCCCCCAAAAGGAGAAGGATATGGCATTCACAGACAAAACGGATGGGAGTCGGATCATTCTGTGGGCTAGCGAGCCGCTGAGGATGGCTGTCTCGGTGGCGGTGAAGGTGGGGGACCTGTTGACTGAGGCGGGGGGCCTGGCCGACGGGAACGCGGCCTCGCCAGCTCCGGCCTACTTTATCGCGGGGGAGACGGCCGCGGCCAATGCGACCATCACGGTGTATCGAAGTGCGGTCATCCAGGGCATCACCGGAGCGACGGCGGGTAGCCCGCTGTATCTCTCCGACGTGGCTGGGGGCTATACCGAGACGCCTTCGACCACGCAGCGCCAGCGGATGGGAACGTCGCTCTCGGCCACGGAGATCTTTGTGCGACCTGAGCGGTCCGTCGAGCGCTTTGCGGTGAGCACGGGTGTCATCGACGCGACCTACGATGGCGATCGCTATTTCTTCGTCGCGTCCGAGCGGGTGCGGGTAGTGGCGGTGGAAGAGATCAACTCGGCCATCGAGAACACCTCGGCGACGACCACCGTCATGGTAGAGAAGCACGTCGACGCCCAGGCTATCGGGCACGCCAACGAGAAGTCGGTGCTGGCGGCTGCTCTGAACCTGAAGACGGGCTGCACGGCCAACACCCGTCAGAGCCTGGGGCTGACGGCGACGGCGGCGGATCTTGTGCTCGAGAAGGGGCACGCGCTGGCTCTCAACTTCACCAATGCTCTGACGGAGTACGTCGGCACCATGACGGTCTGGCTCGAGCCGGCGTAGGACGACGAGGGAGGCGAATGTGGCATTACAGATCTTCGATGAGTTTGGGAATGCGATCAGCAGCGTCGCGTTGCGCGGCAAGGGCGTGAAAGAGGGCGACACGCCGGTGGACGTCAATGGGTGGAACCTGGCTGATTCGCAGGGCAACCGGATGGGGCTGCACGTGCTGGCGACCCAGTGGGGTTTCAATGGGTCGACGCACGATCGCTGGCGCAACAACCACGAGGTCACGGCTCTAGCCAATGCGGCTCGGAACACAGACGTCTACAGTGGGGACCTGGTCAACTATAACGCGCGGGGCATCATCATTCTGCTGGACGTGACGGCTGTGGGAGCCCCAGCAGGGCAGATCGACCAGTTGAAGGTGCAGTTCAAGGCGCCCTCCGGGGTCTACCAGGCGTTTCATGCCTGGGGCACGCTGGGCATCAACGCGCCGGGGGTCAAGGCGTTCCAGATCTACCCGGGGGCGGCCTCGACCTCCTCATGGACGGGGACGTTGCAGGCCCTGGTGCCGCGCACCTTTCGTATCGGGGTGCTGAACGCCAATCAGTTGGACTCGATCACGTACAGCGTTACTGTGGCGTTTATCGTCTGAGAACTGAGGACTGAGGATGGAGGACTGAGGGCCGAGTGGGAGGTGGTCCTTCTGCGGAAGGATCAGCACTCAGTCCTCAGTCCTCAGTCCTCGAAGGAGGTCGTAGATGGCGACGGGCAAGGTTATACGAGCGTGGCAGGAGAATGGCTGGGCGTATCTGGCGGTACGGGTGCAGGAGGACAGCGGGCCGGTGGAGTACATAGGGAGCGTGCCGGTGGGAGATCTGGATGGGCTGACGGCTGCGGAGCAGCGGGCAGCGCTGATAGGGGCGGTCAAGGGCGTTCGGGCACGTAGCGTGGCGCCGGCGGTGGAATTGGGGGGCTTCCCGGCCAACGTGAACGTGTAAATGGGGGGATGCATCCGTTCCCTCTCCCTTTCGCGAAAGGGAGAGGGAACGGATGGAGACCGGGGCAAAGGAGGCGGGGATGACGGCGATAGCGGACATGATCGCGGCGGTGCGGAAGGATCTGCACGATGAGGACGCGACAGCGTATCGGTGGACGGACGCGCATCTGACGCGGCATATCGAGCGGGCAGTGGCGGATCTCTCGCGGGTGAGCGCGCTGCAGGTGAAGAGCACGGTGGCGACGGCCGAGGGGAGTCGCTCGATCGACATCTCGTCCACATGCACCAACCGGCTGAGGATCGAGGCCGTCGAGTATCCGGTGGATAAGTATCCGACCGTCTACGCGCCTTTTTTCGAATGGGCCGATACGTTGACGCTGCTGGTGGACGAGCTGCCGTCGGGGGATGATTGCTACGTGTACTGGACGCAGGCGCATAGCATCGGGACGACGCAGAGCTTTCCGACAACGCTCAATGCCCTGGTGGCGCTGGGGGCGGCCGGCTACGCGGCGGTGGAGTTGGCTAGCTACGGCACGGAGCGGGTGAATGTGGATCCGGCAGCCGTGGAGCGGTATCAGAAATGGGGCGAGTCACGGCTGACCGAGTTTCGTGCGGAACTCAAGAAAATAGGACGGAAGGTCCGGACGAGACGGCTGTATACGTAGGAGGAGGGGGTATGGAACTGCAGAATGTGGCTGGACTGGCGGGAGTGCCGGTGATCGTGGCTCTGGTGGAGGGGTTCAAGCGCTTCTACCCGGGGGAGGAGCGGGTCTATCCGCTGGTGGCGATCGGCTTTGGGCTGGCCATCAACGTAGGACTGGCCTGGACGTCTATTGGGAATCTACGGCTGGCCATCGTGTACGGGATCGTGGCCGGGTTGGCGGCGAGCGGGCTGTACTCGGGCACTCGGAGTACCTTGTCTAAGGACTGAGGACTGAGGACTGAGGGCCGAGTGGGGGGATAGGGACTCGGCCCTCAGTCCTCAGTCCTCATCACTCGTCTTGGAGGCTTGGGGTGCAAACGCTTAGTGCTACATTGGTGGCGGCCCAGAAGAGCCGATCGCTGGTGCCCTACGTGAAAGTCGAGACATGGGACGAGACGGCGAGGGTGAAGATTCTTAGCTGGTCGCGCTGGTATACCGGGACCGAGGCGGATTCGCCACACGCAGCCTGGGTGAGTGGGGACGGCTCGCTGATTCGGGCTCGCGCGACGGGTGGAAAGCTGTACGTGCAGCGGGTGGCGAATCCGACGGCGGAGAGCGACTATTCCGCGTGGATAGAACTGGCCGTTGGAATCCATGCCAGCTCGCCCGTGGCGTTGTGTGGCGTTGGGTCTATAGTGGCTCTGTTCTACGTGGATGCGGCCGGGACCGGCGTCAAGTACAGGGCCAGCGGTGAGAACGGAGCCAGTTGGACGGACGAGGTGGCGGCGGGGGTGGCCGGTGGAACCGTGTCCCAGTTGGCCGCGGTGTCGCGGGATGCCAGCAACCTGGTGGTGTTCCTATCCGTGGGAGGAACTGTCAGCTCTTTGACGTACGCGGATGGCTGGGGTGCGGTCACAGCCTGGACCAACGTGGTCAAGACTGTGACTGGGCTGGCCGCCTTCTATGGCGGCGACTATAACTTGGTCGTGACGGGGACCGACACCACGGATAGCTGCCATGTCTGGACGACGATCTTTGGGGACAACTACAGCTATGCGGTCGGCGATTGGGGTCCGCTGGTCGACGTGGTGACGGCCAGCGCAGGGACCGGGGTAGAGTACCATCAGCCGGCGGTGGGGTTCCCGGACGTCTATAGGCTCTGGTACCTGGAGAAGTATACGGGGACGGTGGCCTATAGCCGACCCTACTGGAGCCACGGGATCAGGGGCGCCGCGGATTATGCGAGCAATGTTTGGAGGGAGCCAGTGCCCTTCGATCTATCGTCCACCCGCGGACTGTCCATGGCCTACTCGAGTCCTTCCGCGGAAGGACAGGTCTTCGTGACAGCGTCGTCGGGCGTATGGCGGGCGGCGCTGAGTTCGACGGTGCACGATCTGACGGGGGACGTGCTGGAGCTGAACCTGCACGAGGGCGAGCGCGCCGGACGGGCTGTCGTGACGCTGCGCAACGACGACGGCCGCTATAACGCCGGTGGTTCTTTCGCGGAAGGACTGGGGAAGGGCTGGCAGTTGGAGGTCTCGCTGGGGGCGCGGACGACGGAGGGAAACGAGACGGGGACGGCGCGCCTCTTCTGGATTCAAAGCTGGCGGCGCTCCTGCGAGGCGAGACGAGCGGTGATCGTCTTGGAGGCGGTCGATGCGTGGGGACTGCTGGAGTTATGGCGGGCCCGTCGGCATCTATCCTGGACCGCGGGCAGCATGACGCGTTTCCAACTGCTGCAGGCCGTGGTGGGCTTCGTCGGACTCGAGTTGGCGTCGATCGGAAGCCTATCCAGCGAGATGAGCGCGGATCAGCCGGCCTTCGCGATCGCTCCGGGGGAGTCGGGCGCCACCGCAGTGCGGCGTCTTCTGGACCAGGTGCCGGAGGTGTTGTTCTGGCGGCAGGCGACAGGGTACGTGAAGAGCGTGTCCGCGTCCGATAGCGCGAGTTATGCCTACGGGACGGACCACGTGATCTACCGCGGGGAAGCGATGGAGGAAGCCTACCGAGTGAACCGGGTGCAGGTCTTCGGAGCGGGGACCTACGGCGAAGAACAGACCTGGGACGAGATCGCCGGCGTCGGCGATCGTCTGACCCAGGTGGTCGACTTGAACCTGAACACGGCGGACAGGGTAAACGGACGAGCGGCGGCCGTCAAGCGCAAATGGGAGCTGGCGGCGACGCCGACGATGTTGGTGACCCCGGTGAGCTGCGGTGTGGAACTCTACGACGTTGTGACGGTGACGGAGAGCCGCCTGGGTCTCTCGACGGCGAAGCGACGTGTCCGCGGCTATACCGTGCGCTACGCGCGGTCGAGCACACAACGCGGCCCGGAAAGGCGTGGACTGTGGGAGATGGATCTGGTGCTGGGAGGAGCGTAGAGATGGTGAGACGAGGGGTTTTGCAGGTTTGGGATGTGGGCACCTACACATGTACGGTGCAAATGGCTGCTAGCCTGGGGCAGTATCTGGCGGGAATCAAGGTGAGCCGAGCGATCGCGGGCGCTGAGATGGTGGTAGGACGGTCGGTGGCCGTGGCGGTCTTCGACGAGGGCAATCCGACGGACGCGGTAGTGGTAGCAGTGTACTGAATGCGAACTTTTGCTTGTGTTTTGATCCCGCGGTTCGCTGTGGCGGTAGAGCGGAAGACGACGCCTGGTCTGGTGGGGGCTGTGGTGATTGGGGGCTATCCCTACGAGCGGAAGACTGTGTACGACTGCTCGGAGGAGGCCGCGGCCTGTGGCGTCGAGGTGGGGATCTCGCTGCGTGCGGCGCATGACCTTTGTCCGGAGGCAACCTTTCTGCCTGTGGAGGAGGAGAAGTATGTGCTGTGCTTTCGCGAGATGCGCGAGCTTCTGGAGACCTTCAGCCCGCTGGTGGAGGCGGAAGAGCTGGGACGGTGCTTCCTGGACGTGCGCGGGTTGCGCCTCTTGCATGGGGATCATGTGCAGCTAGCCGGAAAGATCAGCACGGCCGTGCGGCGCAAAACGGGACTAACGCCTCTGGTGGGAGTGGGCGGAACCAAATTCGTGGCCCAGGCGGCCGCACTAGGGGTTGGGGGCTGGGGATTGGGGTGGCACGGCGGGGGGAAAAGGGGAAAAGGGGAGTACGTTTCTCCCCTTTCCCCCCAGCCCCCAACCCCCATCGTCGTGCCGCTGGGGCAGGAGAGAGAGTTTCTGGCCCCGCTGCCGGTGTCTCTTCTGCCCTGCTCGGCTTGGATGCTGGAGCACCTGGCTCGGCTGGGCATCGAGAATATCGGCGAGTTGGCTGCTCTGCCGGCCAACACGATGATGCGCCAGTTTGGTCCGGAAGGCGTGATTGCCCACCGATTGGCCAATGGGAATGACGAGAGGGTGGTGTTGCCAGTCCGCACGCCGGCGGAGCTGACGGTATCCCGCGACCTGGACGACGTGCCGCCCGACATGGTGTGGTCCGTCGTTCAGAGGCTATTGGGGATTGGGGGTTGGGGGCTAGGGGTTGGTCACCTAGCCCCCAACCCCCAGCCCCCAACCCCCGTCCAGGCGCTGGTGGAGAAGCTCCGCTCCGAGGGACGGCTGTGTCAGCGGGTTGTCTTATCCCTGGTGCGCGACGATGGGACGGTAGAGGAGGTGGAGACGATCCTCCAGGAGCCGACCTCCAGGGAGGACGAGCTAAGGCGGGCGTTGGAGCGGCTCTGGCAGGGCTTGTCCGTGAATAGATATGGGCGATCTAGGGCCAACCTTACAGAAGGTAGAGCGGAGTCGGTTGTTCCGATGCAGTGGCTCTCGGCGGTGCGGATCACGCTGGGCGACCTCTGTCGTGAGCGGGGGAAGGTGGTCAGGCTGTTTCGGGAGGGGGCTGTGGGGGTGGGTACAGCGGTTCGCTCCTACGGTGGGCTTGGTGGACGTGGTAGGCAGGATTCTTTTCTCGATCTTTATGATAGCGGCCAGGGAGGGCGCGATGAATCGCGCCCCTACGCGGTTGATGCGCAGATAGCGCGTGTTGTCGATAACGTGCAGGCCAGGCTTGGCCGGGGCTGTCTCAAGCGGGCCGTGTTGCTGGATCGCCATTCGCGCTTGCCGGAGAGGCGGTTTACGCTGGTGGATAGGGGACGGTGAAGGGGCGGAAAGGGGAATGACTCGGCTGTGGTCGCCTCCCAAGCCCATCAAGGTGGCGGTGAATCGGGATTATGAGCCGGCATCGCTGGTTTGGCGCGGGCGGAGAGACGTGGTGGTCGATATTGGCAACCACTGGCGCGTGGAGGAGGACTGGTGGCGGAGGGAGGTGGCCCGGGACTATTATCAGATCGAGACGCGCGGGGGGCTGCTTTGCGTGATCTATAAAGACCTGATCAGCAATGAATGGTATATGGAGCGCGTCTATGATTGAGCTGTACCCGTTCCCTAACACCCAATCCCCAGCCCCCAGCCCCCAGCTATGATTGAGCTGCACTGTCACACCAATTACTCGCTTCTGGATGGAGCCTCACCGCCCGATGAGATGGTGGAGCGGGCAGTAGAGCTGGGCATGCCGGCGCTGGCCGTGACCGACCACGACGGGCTCTATGGTGCGGTGCGGTTCTGGAAGGCGGCAAAGCAGGCGGGGATCAAGCCGATCATCGGCGCCGAGATGATGCTGGAGGACGGCTACCACCTGGTTCTTTTGTCCAGGAACAAGGCTGGCTATGCCAACTTGAGCCGATTGATCAGCCATGCCCAGCTATCTCATCAGAAGCACGAGGCGCGCCTGAGCTATGAGTTCCTGTCTCGTCACGCCGAGGGACTCTTCTGCCTCTCCGGCTGTCGAGAGGGGGAGATCGCGCAGCGTCTGCTGCGGGGAGAGCGCCAGGAGGCGGTTGCCGCGGCCAGAAAGTACGCCGACATCTTCGGACCGCGGGGCTTTTGGATCGAGCTGCAGCATCATCTGTTGCCGGAGGATCGGCGGCTCTGTGACAATCTGGCGGACCTGGCGAGCTACGTGGACCTGGGCTGTGTGGCCACCAACGACGTGCACTACGCTCGGCGCGAGGGACGACGGCTGCAGGACATTCTGGTCTGTATCAAGCATCGCACTACGCTGGACGAATCCCACGCGCTACGCCGGGCGAACGGCGAGTACTATCTCAAGTCCCACGCGGAGATGGCGCGCCTCTTCGCGCGCTATCCGACGGCCCTGACCAACGCGGCGTGGATCGCCGATCGCTGCGATGTGGATCTGAACTTCGAGCACTACCGCTTCCCCAGCTTCGACGTGCCAGAGGGCGAGACCGTTTTCGGCTACCTGGAGAAGCTCTGCTGGGCCGGCGCCGCCGAACGTTATGGGGGTTGGGGGCTAGGGGCTGGGGGTTGGTCCCCCAATCCCCAGCCCCTAGCCCCTAACCCCCAACCCCCAACCCCGGCTCAGCAACTGAGCCACGAGCTGGGGGTGATCCAGCGCATGGGGTTAGCGGGGTATTTTCTGGTGGTCTGGGACATCATGCGCTACGCGCGGGAGAACGGCATCCCGGGGCAGGGGCGGGGCTCGGCGGCCGACTCTATCGTGGCCTATGTGCTGGGCATCACCCGTGTCGATCCGATCCAGCATAACCTGCTCTTCGAGCGGTTCCTCAACGAAGAGATGACCGGGATGCCCGACATCGACATCGACTTCTCCACCAACCACCGGGAGCAGATCATCCGCTACGTCTACGAGAAGTACGGCGAAGAGCACACGGCCATGGTTTGCAACGTGGTGACCTTTCAAGCCCGCAACGCCATCCGGGACGTGGGTAAGGTGCTGGGGTTTCCGGCGGATCTTCTAGATAAACTGGCGAAGGATCGAGGGCGGGGTGGCTGGGGACCAGTAGTTGGCCACAATGAGCATGATAGCCGTCTGCCCGAGCGTGAGGCTTTGTCTTGCAGTCCCCAGCCCCCACCCATCCCAACCCCCGTCGCCCAACTGCTGTCGCTGGCCGAGCAGATCGTCGACTTTCCGCGCCATCTCTCTATTCACGTGGGGGGGATGCTCATAAGCTCTTGCCCGCTGGTGGGGATCGTGCCGCTGGAGCGGGCCACGGCGCCCGGGCGGGTGGTGAGTCAGTGGGACAAAGATGACGTGGAGGATGTGCGCTTGATCAAGGTGGACCTGTTGGGACTGCGCATGCTTTCGCTGATCGCCGAGGCCCTGGAGCTGATCGAGAAGGTACGGGGTGTCAAGCTCAATCTGGATCACATTCCGCTGGACGATCCCGCTGTCTATGATCTACTGTGCGAAGCCGATACGGTGGGCGTCTTTCAGGTGGAGAGTCGGGCTCAGATGCAGGCTTTACCCAAGTCCCGGCCGCGGTGCTTCGAGGATATCGTGGTGGAAGTGGCCATCATTCGTCCTGGTCCGTTGCAGGGCAACATGGTGCATCCGTATCTGCGCCGCCGGCAGGGGCTGGAGGAGGTCGCGTATCCGCATCCTCGGCTGGAGCCGGTGTTGAAGGAGACGCTGGGCGTGATCCTCTTCCAGGAGCAGGTGATCAAGGTGGCCATGGAGCTAGCGGCGTTTACGCCGGGCGAGGCCGATCACCTGCGCCGGGCCATGAGCCATAAGCGGTCCAAGCGGGAGATGGAGAAGATGCGGGAACGCTTTCTGGAGGGGGCGCGGCGCAACGATGTGGACGAGGCTCTGGCGAACGATATGTTCGACAAGCTGTCCGGCTTTGCCTCCTACGGCTTCTGCAAGAGCCACGCGGCCGCCTTCGCCCGGACGGCGTATGAATCTGCCTATCTGAAGGCCTACTACGGGCCGGAGTTCTATACCAGCCTGCTAAATAATCAGCCCATGGGGTTTTATTCGCCGGAAGTAATCATCAACGATGCCAGGCGCCACAAGGTGGCGATCCTGCCTATCGATCTGAACAGGAGCCGATCTTGCTGCACAGTGGAGGATGGTAAGGTTCGATTAGGCTTGCGCTACGTGAAGGGGATCGGTGGGGTGGCCCTCGATACGCTCGACGCCGAGGCGCAAAAGGGTCCCTATCTCTCCCTGCGCGACTTCTGCGAGCGAAGCGGCCTGGAGCGGGAGCCTCTGGAGAACCTGATCATGGCCGGGGCCATGGACTGCTTCGGTCTGCCGCGCCGCGAGCTGCTGTGGCAGCTCGGGCTGGGGGTTGGGGCGGCACGGCGGGGGAAAAGGGAAAAAGGCGAAAAGGGGAAAGGGGGGTACGTTTCTCCCCTTTCCCCCCAGCCCCTATTCGGCCCGATCCTGCCGGGCGACGAGGCTGTTCTGCGGCCTACGTCGGCTCTGGAGCAGGCCAGGGGTGAGTATGAGGTGCTGGGGCTCTCGACGCGCTACCATTTGATGGAGTTCTTTGCCACGCGGCTGCGGATGATGGGGGCGACGAAGAGCTATCGGCTCGATCAGGTGAAGGATAACGCCTGGGTAAAGGTAGGGGGGCTGGTGGTCTGCCGGCAGGCACCCGGGACGGCCAAGGGACACGTCTTTTTGACCCTCGAAGATGAGTATGGTTTAATGAACGTGATATTGCGGCCGCAGATCTATGCCCAGTGGCGCTCTGTTGCTCGGCACGAGCCGTTCATCCTCGTGGCGGGAACCCTGCAGAGGAAGGATGGCGTTGTGAACATCATGGCCCGCAAGCTGTCTCCATTGCACTTTGAAGAGCCGACCGTAGCGCCGCGGGCCAGGAATTTTGTATAGGTCCCGCTGGAGGTTGGGGGCGCGACGCCCTCATCCTAGCTCTCTCTCAGGGAGAGTGGATGGCGCGGCTGATCGGATCTTTGAGAGGGCGTTGCATGGCAGACAAGATCCTCATCGGAACCTCTTCCTGGACCGATCCCACGCTTATCAAGAGCGGGAAGTTCTACCCACCCGACGTCAAAACACCAGAGGAGAGGCTGCAGTTTTACGCCCGCCACTTCTCGCTGGTGGAGGTGGACAGCAGCTACTACGCCCTGCCATCGGAACGCAACGCCGCTCTGTGGGTGCAGCGCACGCCAGACACCTTCGTCTTTGACATAAAAGCCTTCGCGCTCTTCACCCAGCATCCCACCCAGGTGCCCGCGCTGCCCAAGGACATTCGGGCCATCCTGAGCCCAGAGGATCAGAAGAAGGCGCGGGTCTACTATCGCGCCTTGCCCGAGGAGGCGCTGAACGAGCTGTGGGATCGCTTCCGCGCGGCCCTTCTGCCGCTGGACAGCGCGGGCAAGCTTGGGGCCGTCTTTTTCCAGTTTCCGCCCTGGTTCGTGCCGTCTCACGCCAACAAGGACTATATCCTGAGCCTCAAGGACAAGCTCCCCCAGTATCCGCTGGCCGTCGAGTTTCGCCAGCACACCTGGCTGGACGAGGCGCACCAGGTCGAGACCTTGTCTTTCCTCCGTGAGAACGGACTGTCCTTCACCTGTGTGGACGAGCCCCAGGGTTTCAAGTCCAGCGTGCCGCCGGTCGTGGCGGCCACGGCGCCCCTGGCTGTAGTTCGGTTCCACGGACGAAACCGTGAAAACTGGGAGAAGTCGGGACTCACCACCGCCGAACGCTTCCGCTACCTGTACAGCGAAGCCGAGCTACAGGAATGGGTGCCCAGGATCGAGCATCTCAGCGCGACGGCGCAAGAGGTTCACGCTCTCATGAACAACTGCTACGAGGACTACGCGGTGAGGAACGCACAGCAGCTACGGATGTTGTTATGAGCTTAGAGTGTCGAGGACTGAGGGCCGAGGCGTGAGGAACTCAGAGCATCTGTAGCTGCTATTGCAGGGGCGAGCTTCACGGTCCGCGACAAGACTAGTGTTCGACCACACTGGTCTTGTCATTCTGAGGCGCGCACGCCGAAGAATCCGCGTCCTGGGGATACGGATTCTTCCTCGCCTCAGGCGAGTCAGAATGACAGGTAGCGTCTTCTCTGTGGTCGAACACTAGTGCGGGCCCGCGTGCCGCGAGACCGCCGCGGTACTTCCGCGGAAGCACCGCGGCGGTCTGAGGTTGCGAGCCTGAGCGCTGGATCGGCTGCTAGCCGCCGCGCACGTTCTGATAGCAGGAGCTGCAGTACACGGGCCGATCCCCGCGTGGGACGAATGGCACTTGCGTCTCCGCGCCGCACGCGGCGCAGGTCGCGGAATGCATCTCACGTGATCCTCTTCCGCCTTCGCCGCGCTCGTGCTTACGCGCGGAGCGGCATTCGGGGCACCGTCTGGGCTCGTTTTGAAGTCCACGCTGTGCATAGAACTCCTGCTCGCCCGCGGTGAAGGTAAAGTCGCGACCGCAGTCTTGGCACTGCAGTGTCTTGTCCGAGTAAGTCAAGGGACCTCCCTATGAGTTGGCATCAAGCACTGGCATTCGAAGACTGCGAGTGTCGGAACATAATCGCTCTCGAAGGATACTGGGGAGAGCCGGTATAGAGGCAGCGTCGAAGCCAAACTTCCTACCAACGGGTTCTAAATGTATGCGTGCCTGCTCCGTATCGCAAGCCGCACCGGAAGATGTTGCAGGATTTGGACCAGCGGCTGGGCGGCACAGCGCGTTGTTCAACAGGGACGGGGATGGGCTATGATAGAAAGTAGCAAGTGAGATAAATGGGGGCAACCGTGAACTTCGATTTGACAGATGAGCAGCTAGCGATCAAGAAGATGGTGCGCGATTTTGCCGAGCGCGAAATTGCACCGGTCGTAGAAGAACTGGACGAAAGCGAGACGTTTCCCTACGAGATCGTTCGCAAGATGGGCGAGCTCGGACTGATGGGGCTGCCGTTTCCCGAGCGATACGGTGGCGGTGGAGCGGACTCGGTCTCCTACGCCATCGCCATCGAGGAACTGGCGCGCGTCGACTCCTCGGTTGCCATTACCGCCGCTGCGAACATCTCATTGGGAGGCGGCCTGATCAATGCCTTCGGTACAGAGCAACAGAAACAGCACTGGTTGCGACCTCTGGCGGAGGGCAAGTGGCTTGGGGCCTTTGGATTGACCGAGCCCGGCGCCGGCTCCGACGCCAGCAACACCTCTACCACGGCCGAGCTAAAGGATGATGAGTGGATCATCAACGGCTCCAAGATGTTCATCACCAATTCCGGCACGGAGATCAGCGGCTACGTGATCATCACGGCCGTGACGGAGCATCATCCCAATGGCAAGAGGGAGATCAGTAGCATCATCGTGCCTCATGGCACGCCGGGCTACACTCAATCGGAGCCACTCAAGAAGACCGGCTGGCATGCGTCCGATACGCGGCAGTTGTTCTTTGACAACTGCCGCGTGCCGCGAGACAACCTGCTGGGTCCGCGTGGCGAGGGATTCCGTCAATTCATGAAGATCCTGGACGCGGGGCGCATCGGAGTGGCGTCCATCGGCGTGGGATTGGCCCAGGGAACTCTGGAGCAGTCGCTGCGTTACGCCAAGGAGCGCGTGCAGTTTGGTCAGCCGATCTCATCGTTTCAGGCCATGCAGTTCAAGCTGGCGGACATGGCGGTGAATGTCGAGCTGGCACGTCTGATCACGTACAAGGCCGCCGTGTTGAAGGACGAAGGCAAGGAGTTCTCGACCACGGCTGGCATGGCCAAGCTCTTCGCCAGCGAGATCGCCGTCAAATGCGCCGAGGACGGCGTGCAGATCCATGGCGGGTACGGTTACATGCGCGAGTACCCGATCTCGCGCTTCTACCGCGACGCCAAGATTCTGACTATCGGCGAGGGCACCTCCGAGATCCAGCGCATCATTATCGCACGTAAGCTCGGTTGCTGATTGCCTCGTGCTATAATGCGGCTGCCTGCGACGCTCGCGCGACTTTGGGGTGGCTACGCCGAGCTGGGGCTCGGCGTTCCCAGGGCAGGGACGGGGGACATCGACGTCGCTTGGGCTTCTCAGACACCCTCTAGTCTGGCAATCAGAGAGGATGACCGGTTGTGGAAAGCATGGCAGAGATGCAAGGGGCTACGCCTCCGGCTTCTCCAACACAGGACGACGCTGGTCTGATGCGCGTGCTGGAGGCCCTGCGCGCGGCCAGAGGCCTGGATTTCCGACAATATCGACTCACGACGATCCGTCGACGTCTGGAGCGTCGCATGGCAGCAGTTCGTGCCTCGGACATCGAGGAATACCTGCGCCTTCTCTCCACGCGTCCCGCTGAGTTCGACGATCTCATTGATTACTTGACGCTCAAGGTGAGCGCTTTCTTTCGGGATGACAGGACCTTTGACCTGCTCGCCCGCACCGTGATGCCAGATCTGTGGGCCTTGGCCTTGCGGCAGAGGCGTGGCTTGCTGAGCTGGAGCGCGGGCTGCGCCACCGGTGAGGAAGTGTACTCGCTGGCCATGCTGCTTCTGAGCCAAGTGAGCCAAGATGCTGATCCGAGCCTTACGGCGGCTTCGCTGGTACTAGGCACGGATATCGATGAGCGCGCGTTGGCCACAGCGCGTCTGGGCGCCTATCCGCAAGCGCGGCTGCAGGACGTCTCGCGGGAGATCGTCGAACGCTGGTTCGAGTCGGACGACTCGGCGGAGGGCTTGTGGCGGATGCGTCAGCAGGTGCGAGCGCTGACGAGCTTTCGCTCTCATGACTTGGTGGCTGAGCCAGAAGCGGAGCCCGCGGATCTCTGCGGTCGACTGTTCGATCTGGTGGTCTGTCGCAACGTCTTGATCTACATGCAGAGGCCACTCCAGCTCGTCGTACTATCCAGGCTTGACAAGCGCCTCGCACCGGGCGGGTACATGGTGCTCGGGGAGGCGGAAACTCTCCCTGAGTCCTTCCGATCCAGCTACGATGCTATCGACCGGCGGGCCAGAATCTTTCGTAAGCGCACAGCTGTTGGCCTGGATCATGCAACCTAACCATGGATCAGTGAGTTACTTGATAGGGGCCAGAAGCAGCTGCAGATCATTTGCCGCAATGGGGAGATGCTCCTTGGCCTCATAAACGACATTCTGGACCTCTCAAAGATCGAGGCCGGCCGCGTCGAGATGCGGACAGCCAGCTTTGATCTAGCTGCCGAGTCTGTCGCAGGTGCAGGGCGAGAGGCTGCCGCGTCCTGCTGATTGGGGTATGATCGGGGGAGCTAGGTGACCCATGGGGTATGATAACCCGGCCAAGATTCTGGTGATCGACGACAATCCGGACAATGTCTACATTATCGAGCGCGCCCTGTCGAACGTTGGCTTCGCCGTGGATTCCGCGCTGAGCGGGGAACACGGCTTGGCGAGAGCGCGGCGGGGCGATCTGGATCTGGTGGTTCTGGACGTCATGATGCCGGGAATGGACGGGTTCCAGGTTCTCCAGGCGCTGCGGGCCGACGAGCTTACCCATGATCTGCCTGTGATCATGATCACCGCGGCGTTCGACCCGCGCTTCACCGTGCGCGGCATGGAGTTGGGCGCCAACGAGTACCTGACTCGCCCGGTACATCCGATAGAGTTGGTTGCCCGCGTCCGGTCGCTGCTACGCACGCGAGAGATCGAGAGGCAGCGGGAGGAGTTCCAGCACGCGCTAGAGGAGCAGCGCAATCTTCTACAATCCATCATCAATAGCATGGGCGAGGCGGTCTTCGTCTCGAACGTGCAGGGGCAGTTGCAGACCATCAACCACGTGGGGGCCGACCTAACTGGTCTGGATCCCACCTCTGTCCTGGGCATCTCGGTGGCAGAGGTGCTGGGGCTTCTCACCCCCGAAGGTCGCCTTTTGAGACCAGGGGAGTTGCCGATGGAGCGCGCTCGGCGCGGGGAGGAGACGAGAGGGGTGGAGACCGTGGTGGTCAACCAGCGCACCGGTGGAGAAACTCCAGTTCAGCTGTCGTGCAGCCCGGTGCGGGACCGAGCGGGTCAGATGGTGGCGATCGTGACGGTGGCGTCGGACGTGAGCCGGCTGAAGTCAGCGGAGTCCCAAATCCGAGAGCTGGCCATGGAGAACGCCCGCCGCGCTCAGGTGGTGGCGGAGATCAATGGACGGCTTGCCGATCTGGCCGCCAGACTGCAGGCAGTAATCGATGAGATGCCGGAGGGCGTGATCGTGGCGGATATAGCCGCCGATCGTCTGACCTCCATAAACCGAGTAGCCAGGACCCTGCTGGGTGTCGAGGACAGTGAGCAAATTCGACTGTCCGATCTGCCCACAGCTAGCCATATTCGATCTTCTAGCGGGAAGCCGCTTGGACTTTCGGATCTGCCGATCTGGCGGGCGCTGTATCTGAGGGAAACAGTGGTGGAGGATGTGCAGATCGCACTGCCGGGACGACCACCGGTTCAGGTGTTGATGAGCGCTGCGCCGATTATCGAACAGACGGACGAGACCGTGGCCGTGCTACGTGATGTGACCGAGATGCGAGAGCTGGATCGTCTCAAGGACGATTTCTTCTTCGTTGCCGCGCACGAAATCAAGAATCCATTGACAGCTATCAAGGGCTTTGCGCAGATGTTGAACCGGCGAGCGCAGCGAGTTGGCCTGACCGCCGAGATCCAAACATCCTTACAGACCATCGATCGACAATGTGATCGTCTCACACGGCTGATCGATCGACTGATGGATGTTTCCCGCATCCAGTTGGGGCGGTTCCATCTGGAGCCGCGCCCCATGGGATTGACGGCACTGGTGCAACGCGTTGTGGAAGATTACCAGGCCACCGCCTCGGACCATCCCATCATTTTGGCTCTGCCCGATGGAGAGTCCATTGGCGTCTGGGATGAAATGCGACTGGAGCAGGTGCTGACCAATCTTCTCTCCAATGCGGTCAAGTATAGCCCGGAAGGCCGCGAGGTTCAGGTATCGGTGGACCTGGATCCGGAGCACGCATTGATTTCTGTGCGCGATTGCGGAATCGGCATCCCCGCCGACAAACTGCCGCGTATCTTCGAGCGCTTCTATCGGACGCCTGCCGCGTCGGAAAGCCGGATCGAAGGTCTGGGGCTCGGTCTGTTCGTGGCGCGCGAGATCGTCGTGGCACACGGTGGGGATATCTGGGTGGACAGCGTGCCCGGACAAGGAAGCACCTTCCACGTGAAGCTGCCGCTAGCCGCGCCAGACTCCGAGCCCGGGGCGGAGGCGTCGCGGTCGACCCAATAGTTCACCACTATTGGACCTGAATTGACCCAAGCAGGATCCGATCCTGTTCGGATTCTGATCCGTCTCCGATCGCCAGACGCTTGCCCGTACTCAGCGAGTATAACCCCACCTCGATCTCGTATTCTCCAGGTGCGAGCTTGTCGAGGTTGACCGTGTGTCGATCCGCGACCGTTTCCCCGGGTGACCACGCGGATGTAGGATACTGTCCTTGGAGAGGTTGTTCGTCGTGGCCGAGACGAGCCGTGTTTGTCTGGTCGAGTAGGTGGACGAAGACCGTGTAGTCTTCGCCGATCTCCCTATCAGCATCAGCTTGCCAATAGAGCGTTAGTTCTAAGCTGTCGTCGGATCGGGGAGCCGAGGGGCGTAGATCGTAACCGAGGAAGCGTACCTGCCCGCCCAGATCGACGTTGGTCGGGTGCCGCGGCTCGAAAGATGCGCCGGACAACGAAGAGCTATCTCCCGCTACCTTCACCCAGTTGACTGCCACTCTGTCGCTGTCACGCACGCCCTTGCCTGTCGCTCGCAGGTGCTCCATGCTATCAGGCAGGTACAATCCGACTTCCATGATGTACTTTCCGGTCGGGATCTCTTCGCTCAAGGGGATGTGATAGTCCTGCCGCAGGATCTCGGAATCGGTCGATCCGTTTTGAAAACGTCGGGCCGAGAGGAGACCCTGGTCGTGTTGTCCCCACGTTTGTCCATTCCTGTCGACCAGACGAGTGAAGACGCGCCAGTCCCGGTCGAAGTCGCGTGGAACCTGCCAGTACAGACTCAAATGGGCGTCTTCTCCTGGTCGCAGATCCTGCTCTTCCAAATCGTAGCCAATCAGGCGCGCCGTTCCGCCGAAGACGGCGTCGGCCGTCTGCCATGATCGTCTCGGGAATTGCGGATACAAGAACCAGGTCTCGAAAGGCGTGCTGTCGATCCTGCCATCGGCTTGTCTCTTGACATAGAACAGCTCCATGACCTGCTGTTTGACGATATCGTGAGCGATGTCGGCAAAGACCACCCGGATTTCGGTCGCGAAGGACTCCAGCGGCCCTTCCGGGGGACTCCAGCGTGCAAGACCGGATGGACTGCTTGGCTGCGAGGCCTCGACCTGTTTTGTGGTGCGGTCCAACGATACTTCTGTCAACCCAACCTTCCCCTCCAGAGGCCACGTGGTGATGAGCGACTCCTCGTCGGGAATTGACCGACCCTGCACGCGCAGCTCGATCCAGCCCGGCACAGGCGAGGAAATCGGCCCCAGCCACCGCACGCGCGCGACGAAGCGACCGGCGCGGCTTGTGATGCCGGCGCGCAGCACCACGCCGTTCTCTTGCCTGGCGAGAGAAGCCGCGGGGTTAGTTGACCTCGTTAGGTCCACCCAGCTCATCAGCAAAGGGTCCTTGCCGCTCGCGTCGATTCTGATGGTGGCGGGCAACTCGACCGGGTTGCTCTGATACCGCCACAGTCCGGGGCTGATCTGGCGCTCCATTTTCTCGCCATTGATCTCGATAGAAAGCCTCTGATCTACGAAGCTGCCGAACTGAAGTACCAGGCTGTCCGCGGTGGCGCCCTCGCCTCCCGGGTTGCCCGCGTGCGATGTTTCGAGTGCCGGCTTTTGTACCATGATCTCCAGGGGTTCTTTCGAAGTCACCTCACCACGTCGTCGCGCGTCAAACTCGAGTCGCGCCACCGTCGGCCCGCGTCGGTAGAGTTTCATGAGCGTGTTCGACCAGAGCAGGTCCTGTGCGGCATAGCCCTTATCCGTCGGCTCCTCCTGTGCTGCCAGTAGTGCATAGTCGCAGGGATACCGCTCTACGCCGACATCACGCCCTCTGACGGTGAAGTAACGCATCCGGGGATCTTCCAGGTAACGCTTGTCTAGTGAGCTCTCGATGGTACGCACGTCGCCGTACAGCGGATGTCCGATCAGGGCAACCGAGACTACGCTCATCGTCTCTTGTTGCAAAGCCGGGTGGCTGCTTAGGCATATCGAGGCTTCCGGTGCGATGAGCTGGTTGACCTGCTGGACGTCCAGATATGGGCTGACGAAAGGGGACTGAGGCCGATCGAGAAAGTAGTTGACGGTCGAGTAAGCGTTCACGCTGTTCATGAACAGGAAAGCAATGCCGAACAGCGCCAGTGCGCCCACACTCCATTGCTGGACGACCGTGCGGCGATGTTGGCTTAGAACTCGCCAGAGTTCTGTCAGTCCCAGCATGACCAGGGCTGAGGCCAGGAAGGCCGAGAACGTGAGTGTCTTGAAGTAATAATAGGTGTTGTGTGACAGGAATCGGACGCCGGCTAGCTGGAGTGCGGCCATCACTGCCAGGCTTGCCACCATGTAGCGTTTGGACCTGGCTGCGCGCCAAAAGCCGTAGAGGCTCAGGCAGAGCGCCAGCACCGCTATGAGCGTCTCTGTGCTATCCAGGATCTGACCTGGTATCGGACCGAATCGCACCACGGCCGATTCTGGCTTTGGCCAGACGTAATAGGCGAGACCGAAAACGTGCTCGATGGGTAGGAAGAAGTCCGGCAGGGGAGAGACGATTCTTATCCCCAGCAGGTTACTCAGCCAGGTCTGGGCGAACGTGCCTGCGGTGCCCCGCTCTGTCTCGTGCCAGGCGTCGAACATGACCCTGGAGAGCTTGAGTAGATTGGCGGCCAGCGGCAGGCTGCCGATGGCAAGAATGACGAACGTAGCTGTGCCCACGCCAACAAGCTTCCCTTTGGCAGGGGCGCGCAACCCGCCGGCAATAGTGATTACAGTAAAGAGCGTCATGGACGCGAGCAGGAGAGCCGCGGCGGGCCAGTAGGTCAGCGCCAGAGCCGCAAAAAGCAGAGCGGCCAGGAGCGTGGATCGGGGCTTGAATTCCTCGAGGCAGGTCGCAAAGGCGATCGCGCCCAGCGGCAACAGGGAGAGCGACGCGATCTGCCGTCCGTAGTTGAAGAAGCCTGCCCAGAGTATGAGACTGTTGAGACCAACGGCTAAGGCGGTGAGGGCGCCGCCACGTGCCGACATCCTAAGTGATATTCTGGCGAACAGGTATGCCGTGACGGCGTTGGCGGCGACGAAGAAGGCTACGGTGGGCGCAAAAACCTGGAGCACGGGCCAGCGTAGGAGGATGGCCACTAGGGCTAGAACGTAACTGAAGCCCATGTTGCCCAGCGGATCTGATACGACCCACAGGGCCAGGCTCTGCAGTGGATTTGGCGGGGCAGCGGCCATGGCAGGCACGCTGTACTGCCTCACGTACTCCGCGCTTCCCAGGTACTGCTCGACGTCTCCATTGGTCCCTACGATCGTCAGCATCCCGTAGTTCAGCAGGGGAAGAGTGGCGATGGCATAGGTCGCCAGCGACAGCAGGATCGGAAGTAGACTATCCCTCCAGGCTGAATGGGTGTGCCGATCTTTGAGTCTGAGCACCGCAAGCAGGTTCAGCCCGGTCGCCGCGGCCAACAGCACAAGCGTGATCTGTTGGCCTGTTAACAGGTATGTGTTCAACCCGGCAAAGATCAGGACGGTGACTGCATACCCGAGGAAAGGCATCAGAATGAGCCGCCAACGCTGGAGGGAGATGGGCAAGAGCAGATGAGTGACGCCAAAGCCGACGTAGGCGAGATAGACAGCTAGGATGAGGTAGACTTCTGCAAGTGCAAGTACCACGTTTGATTAGCTCTCCCGGACCGTAGTAGCCAGATGGGGAGCTTTACCGGCGCCACATTGCTACAGTATGCCACTCCCCGCACGAAGCGTCTCTCCAAGTCAGTGCGCTCTAGTGTTCGACCACACTGGTTTTGTCATTCTGAGGCGCGCACGCCGAAGAATCCGCGCCCTGAGGATACGGATTCTTCGCGCCGCGGCGCTCAGAATGACAGATAGCGTCTTCTCTGTGGTCGAACACTAGCTATGAGCTTGCCATCGTGCCAGTTAGAATGCCTCCATCTTCATGATAGCACTCTCTTGCAGACTATCCTGAAACGGCCTCTAGGATGGCTGCGGGACGAACTGCCAGCAGATTCAGGGAGTGGCTTGAACGGGCGGGCCCCGCAACCGTCCCCCCGAATCTGCTGATAGCACCTTCGGCGAAACCTCGCCTGCGACGCCTGGGAGTACCTGGTATTCAAAGGACCCCTGGTTGGGACTATCGGACTATTTTGTCTGGCATGGCACATCCCTATGATCGAGACGGCGAGAAGCCGAATCCGATGACCTGATTCCCACCCGAACAGACCAGTGCGCAGGAACGCGAGAACGGAGTCTGATGAGAGGTGCGGGTCTCCAGGATGATCGGCTGATGTTGGGAGGGAACGAAGATGTCGAGACGCTGGATGAAATGCGGGCTTTACCCAACCATTTGGGTGATGTCGCTGACCATCATAGTCTTGTCGTCGACCGCTCCAAGAGCCTCCGCCGGACCGTCCGCGAGAATCGTTTCTACGGGCATCACTTCCCCACTCGATGGAGATACCATCACCGCCTCGCCGCTAACCATTCAGTTCGCGGGCAGTAACGTCAGCGCGGTCCAGTTCTGGGTCTTCTACGACAACAGCTGGCATGACCTGGGCACGGACATCAACGGAGCCGACGGCTGGAGCATCAACTGGAACTGGAGCGGCGTCAGCAGCCAACTGGTGAAGCTGACGACCGTCATGCGCGATACCAATAACAACATTAGCGTGGACTCCGGCGGTGGTGCACTGGTCCTGCTTCAAGCGTCTGGACGTTTGGCCACTCCTACCACTGGAGCAACCATCACGAATTGTCCTCTTAGCCTGGAGGCCGCGGCCAACGGAATCACCGAGGTGCAGTTCTGGGCCTTCTATGATCTGGGCTGGCAGGAGTTAGGAACGGATAGTGATGGGGCCGACGGCTGGAGTGTGGTGTGGAACTGCAGTGGTATCGTCAACCAGCAGATGAAGCTGACCACCGTGATGTGGGACAGCAGCAACAACCCGATCGTCGATCCGGGGGGTGGGGCCCTGGTTACTCTTAGTGTGCAGGCGGCGAGTACCATCCCGACCCCTACACTGACCCCTGTGCTACCGATGGCTACTCCCGTGCCGCCAACACCCACGTCTGTACCGGCGACCGCTACGCCCGTAGTGCCAATTGTCACGCCCGTGCTGCCGACAGCGACGCCGACCCGGACGCCGACGGTTCTACCTGTGGTCATGTCGACTCCCTCGTCCCCACCGTCCGCGGCAACGCCGGTGCCGGCGGTTCAAACCCAGACTCCCACGTCGCAGGCGGCAAGTCTGTTTGGGATGCGGTCGGATGCGGTCTATTCGCCGACGGGCAGTGTACCGTTTGGGGCCCAGGCTACCGCTCCGGACGGCTCGCGTTATGTGACAGAAGCATCTCCGCAGAACGGTGGACTGATCGGTATTTACCAGAAGGCGACGGGGGTATTGGAGCGGGTGGTTGCGACAGGCCTGCCCGGGGATAAGTTAGAGGGGCTGGCCTGGTCTCCGGATAGCAAGACCATCGCAGCAATGTACCATTACTGGGGTAATGGCACTATCGCCCTCATCGACGCCGCGACCGGCGCGAAGCTGCGCTATATTCCCATCAATTACGGCTATAACTATATGGTCTTCTCGGCGGATGGAACCCAGATCGTAACCACGCCTCTGCTGACGGGGACGGGCAACTGGATCCAGTATTTTCCGGTTCAGTATCCGTCTCCGATCATCGCGGCCCCACCGAGTGGACCGGACTCGCGTCTGCAGAAAGGTGTGAACTATATGGGGGACCGCTCAGGGGTGCTTAGCTTTGGATCGTCCGACAAGGCCCTGGCCAAGCTCGCCAGCGCGGGGAACAAATGGATTACTCTGGTGATAGCGGGTTATCAAGACAACGGCTGTTCCACCAGCATTCTCTTCGATGCTCCCCGTACACCGACGGACGAGGATATCACGCACGCGGTATCTAAAGCACACAGCCTGGGGATGCGGGTAATGCTCAAGCCGCACGTCCAAATGTTGAACCCGAACGGACTCAACAGTGGAGACATCGGCTCGCATTGTGGCTGGAGCGCCACGGACCTGCAGAATTGGCTCACATCATACGAAAAAGCTATTCTCCACTACGCCGACCTGGCGAGGACGTTGGGGATCGAACAGTTTGTAGTGGGAACGGAACTGCGGGGAATGAAGTATCAGGACGCGCAATGGCGAAACCTGATCGCTCAAATCCGACAAAGATACGCGGGCAAGCTGACCTATGCGACAGGGTTTACCAGCGAGCCGCTAGATATCCGATGGTGGGACGCGCTGGACTACATCGGGATCGACGCTTACTATTCCCTCACGGACAAGAGCAATCCGAATCCTAGCACGGATCAGTTGGTGGCCGCGTGGTCCGCGAAAGGGTATCTAGCGATGTTCCAGGGCCTGGCACAGAAATGGAACAAGCAGATCCTGTTCACGGAGATCGGGTACCGAAGCGTGGATGGGGCGACTATCGATCCGAGTGCGTGGCAGGGGTCTCCGCCGATCAATCTGACGGCCCAGGCCAACGCCTATCAAGCCATCTTCAACGTGTTTCCGAATCAGCCTTGGTTTGCGGGGATGCATTGGTGGCAGTGGATCCCGGCCAACGGCGCGGGAGGCTCGACAAATGGTGGGTTCACACCGCAGAACAAGCCCGCTGAAAGCGTGTTGAGCCAGGGATTCAACGCGCTACCGTGAAAGTGCCGCCACTGTCACTCCTTGAGAAGACGTCTCGACCCGCGGCGCAGACCGGCTAGCATTGGAGTCCAAACGACGAGTGCTGCGGTGAGTTGACCGATGATGAAGGCTGCGCCGAATCCGGTGAGACCGAGTGCTCGCGTGAGCGGCCACGTCAGACCGAGGGAGAGACAACCCGCGATTGCGCCTGGTAGAATGACAGAGCGCAGGCTACCGCGAATGCGCATGAAGCTGACGTAGAAGGAGTTGGCCGTGTAGGCGAGCGCGCCCAAGGAGAGCAGGATCAGCAATCCGTATCCCTGTTGATAACCAGGCCCGAACCAGGGCAGGATCAGCCGCCCGAGCATCGCGAGGACGATGACTCCGGTGAGCACCAGCAGACCAGCATAGCGCAAGCCTTGGAGCAAAAGGACAGGTAGTGCCGCTTCATCCACAGCTGCGTGGGCAACCATAGCGTTGGACACATTGATCGCGATCAGCATCAGCATGTAGACCATCATCCAGCTCGTGTAGAAATACGCGGTGTTCTCTGCTCCTAGCATCTCGAGGACCAGGATGGGGTAGAGGAGACCGGGCAGATTCAGCAGTATGGATCCGGCGTGGTTAGCCAGAGCATAGCGGGCGAATGCCGTGGGTTTGGGAACCTGGGCTGGCTTGCTCGATGTGCTCGGTTGAGCGAGCGACTTTTCCAGGGCAATCCATGCAACGAACACTGTCAGCGCCGCCGTGAGGAGCCATGGACCCGCCACGTTCTGCCAACCCGAGACCGGAATGACGAACGCGGCCACCACGAGCAGCGCTAGCTTTCCCAGACCGAAGAGCCCATTCTTGAGCAGCACCCATCCTGCCCGTCCGAGACCAACCATGATACTGTCTTGCAGGGTGAACACTCCCCACACTGCTGAGCTGATAATGAGGACTACACCGACGTCAACCAGGTTGCTGGCCCAGATCGGGGCGCCTACGATGAAGACCGTTCCGCCCAGCGCGGCCAGTAGCGCTGTTGCGAGCGAGGTGCCGCGCATCATGGCCGTCTGGCGATGTCCGGCCGTTGGCATGAAGCGCACGTTGGCGACGTTGATCCCGCAAAGGGTGATGTTGGCGATCATTGTCATGGCGCTGATCGTACCTGCCCCAAGTCCCACCTCCGCAGGACTGAATAGACGTGCGGCTGCTGCCCAGTAGATGAAGCCGAGGGCTGAGCTAATGAAGCTGCCCAGGACCAGGACAGTGCTTGAGCGCACGAATGGTGGAGATACTTTGGCTAGCTTGATAAGCATGTCACCCAACACGACCCCTTACCGCGGCAGAGGTTGCAGGACCCGCCCGAAATCGCTGATCAGAGCGGCTAGCTCTCGGGCTGTGGTGGGCTTCTCGCCGCTCAGGATTGCGAGAGCGCGTCCCCATACCACAAAAGCAGGATCCCGTCGCAGCACAGGTGCACACTGGCGAGGATGCCGGATGTGCTGCGCGATGTATAATCCACGATGCTCAGGGTGTCCGATGCGCCTGCTCAGAAGCTCCAGTCCGCCCGGGACCGTTACGCTCTGTCCGAGGTAGCGTGAGGTGAGCGAGGCGATCCCTTCGATCAGCCATCTTTCGTGCTCCCGCGAGGTGAATTGGTCGGGTGGAGGCTCTTCGCCCAGCTTCACCCGTGTTGCCCAGTGAAAGCGCTCGAATAACGCCGCCGAGCCGAGCACCACACCGCTAACTTCGGTGATATCGCCCCTGGCCCGATAGGACGGCACGTAGCGATCGGCGAAGATGAGGTCAGCTTCCCCCAGCGCGAGATATGCTTTGACCGCCGCGTACCACCCTGGTATCAATTCGGCCCTTGCACGGAGACAGTCGACGGCGCGGTTCAGCAGTAGCCGCAACCCTTCCCATTTGGGAATGTCCTGGGCCTGCGCTACGCGGACACGGTCGAACACGTCCGGTTGCCCCCATACCACCCAGGCAGTCTTCTTCGCTTCGTAGAACTCCAGGGTGCGATAACGCCTGAGACTGTAGAGGGGGAAGCATCCCAGCCCCATGGCATCATGAAACCCATTCGCAGCGCGCTCGAACCTGTGCCTGGTCCAGGGATCGGGCCAGCGCACGACGGCCGCGAGGTCTATGTCTCCCACGAGCTTCTCGCCGGACCAGGTTTCCTCGCCGCGTGCAGCCGACCCTACCACGGCCAGGGTCAACAACCCTCTGGTTCCCGCTCGTTCGAGAATCCGGGGAACCGCGGATTCAAGCAGCGCACGTACCCTATTGCTCGGGGCGCGTGGTGTTAGAGCGTTTTCTCTCAAGCGTCGGCTTCCAGTATGGCCGTGATCACACTGAATAGGTCTACGGCCGGCATGGGGTTGGGAATCTCCGCAAGATAGCGCGAGCCACGGTACGCGAAGATGCCGTAGGACGACGGGAACTCGGGAAGATAGCCGTGCATCGCCCGTAAGGGAAAGGGTTGGTGTCGATTGAAGGCTGGCGTAATGAAGCTGGGTTGAAAGACAGCGCCTTCCTCCGCCACCAGAATCTCCTGTCCATAGCGGTCGTCCTCGAAGTCGATTCCGAGCTCCTCCTTTTCGGCCACTGTGAGGAAGCGTGCGGGGGCCCTGCCGAGGCGTGCCATGATGGTCTCGCGCACCTCGGACCCCGAGAACCAGAACCGCGCGAGCGTACTATCGACGAAGACAAGGAACTGCTTGCCTAGCCCAACATCGCGTAGCGCGTGCAGCAAATCGTACTTCGTGTCCACGTCTGTCATGCCGTGATCCGAGAAGAGCAGCATCTCCCATTCCGCAGACTCCCGCAGTGCCCAGGCCTGCTCGAAGAAGTGCGCGATGCGATCGAGCTCCGGCTTAAGCCGAGATGCGCTGGCCCCAACGTGGTGCCCCTTGTGGTCCAGGGCGATATCGTAATAGAACATAATGTCGACGTGGGGGAGCCTGGACCGCAGATATTCTAACTCGGACGATGCCGAGCGTCCGGGTTTGAGATATCTAGTCTCGAACCGGAGCCCTTTTTGCTTGAAGACCTGATCGAGTGTGGGCACCGGAAGCTCGATAGGGGGGAAACGACGGTAGTCGATCGGGGCGTGCTTGAAGAAGTGCCCAAGCTCCAACGGCAGGCGGAGTTGATGGACGGCAGGCGAGCCTAGCCGCATCGCACAATGGAATAGGACCAATCGAACTATGTTCGCGGGTGCTAGCGTTAGCCGGGAAGAAGTCAGCGCTCGTTCGAGCCGAGTTTGCGGCCTGGGCGAGCGGTAGTACTCGGTCCATACGCCTGTCTCCCTGGGGTACTTGCCGCTGAGGAGGCTTGGCACTATCCCGGAGCTATAGCCCAGCAGGGTCCTCAGCGGCCGGCATGTGGTCCAGAAATCCATCATGAAATCGGTTTGCTGGCAATAGCGCCAGGCAAAAGCATCGCAAAAATACAGGAGTAGTTTCATCTTTAACGCTACTCCGCCGATTTATTACTGCGCCAAATCACGACCTGGCGGTATTCCGTTTCCGGCTGGTCCAAACGCAGCAAGCTTGCTACAAGTCGGCCGTCGTCTGTCATAGGTCTGGGCACCGCTACCACTATCTCCCATCTCTCGCCTGACGCCAGGCTGATCGATGTCCATTGTCTCAACGTCTGACCATCTTGCTTCAGGTCGATCTGGTATGTCATCTCCACGGATTCCAAGTTGTATATGCCTAGCTGGACCGCGTCCGGACCAGCCGCGTCTGCCGGCACCATCCAGAGTTGAGTAAAGCCGGGACCGAGAGGCCGCGTGGCGCCATTGGAGGCTACGGCAATGGCTGTAGCCGCGATCAGCCCCGCCACGACAAACAGTAATCCCTGCCACGTTCCAATCGGACTATGAAGCGAGAGGTTCGGCCCGATCCCGGTTCGCCAACGACGCATTATCCCGATCACACTGCCGATTAATCCAATGCTGCCCAAATATGCTACCCATGCTCCCTGTTCCAGTCCCCCCAGCGTCCAGTTCAGGGCGATCCCGCCCAGCGCGGCAACTGCGGCGCTCGTTCCAAGACTGAAGAGGAGCATCTCCCAAGCAGTCAATCCGGCGGGCAGCACCGCCGCGATCACGCCATAGCCCGGCAGCACCAGGACGAGCGCCAGACCTACGATCAGCCTGATTAGCGGATCGATCGTGTCCTGGAGCAGGACCCTCATCGACACGGCCGTCAGGGCGAATACAAGGATGAGATCAGCGGACCTGCGCATGCAAGAACCTCACCAGGTCGTAAACGATGATGTTACCGCTGTCAAAGACTCTATTCACGTCTCGGAGGTCATCGAACTTCCTCAGCGCCGCTGAATCGATAGGCCGCGTGTGCTTGAACGCCTCGGGCTCGCTGGGACCGACATAGAAACCCAGCTTCGGCAGTGCCGTGCTCAGCCGTTGATCCACGACGAGGTATTCCAGACGCGCACGCTGAAGATCCTCTAGCTGCTCGGGCCGTACTTCCGGCGTGAGCAGAATAGGTGCTCCATCTCCAGCTATCTGGTTGCCGATCTCCGTGATCGGACGCTGGTGTCCGTAGGTTGCCATGAGCAGACGACTGACTCGATCCCCGAGCATTCGCCGACCTGGGCCCAGGGTGGACAGGGACCATCGTGCTGCGGCTATACCCTCAGACTCGATCGAGCGTGGGTCCGCCCCTACCAGGTACGGCCCCGGCATGCGCATCCAGGCAGGTCGGCCCACTATTATTCCGCCCACCAGGATGATCGATGCTAAGGCAGAGATCGTCAGTGCCCGCACGACCCGCTGGCGGGATGGCTGCGCGAGCTCTTCCATGACCACAGCCAGCGCGAACGCAATCGAGACGAATAGGAATTCCCAGGCTCGGCCGGATATCTGTGCGCCCTGGTCTGTCAGACGGAAAGCCAGAGTCATCGGGTATAGCGATACTCCCAGACCGAGGGCAAGGACAACGGGGTTATGCTGGTAGCGCTTCCACAGACGGATAAGGGCCCAGACCAGGGCCAGCAAGATCAATCCGACGGATGAAAAGGCGATCCATTGTTCCCACGGCGGCGCCGAATCCCCACCGTAGGAGAGAAAGAGTACCCGTCCGGGCTGTTGTCCCAGCAAGAATCGTGCGAGCTCTCGTATACCACCCACAATGTTCCCGGATAGGTACTTGGACGTTGGACCGGCGACGAAGTACAGCCAGGCGAAGCTACCGATGAGGGCCAGTAGGGCCGTGGTGCCGACAGTCAGTTGGCTTCGGCTCTCAGCTCGACTGGTCAAGGACGTGATCCGAGAGCGCACTGAGCGAAAAGCTTGGCTATTGGATATCTCACCGCCGTACCATCGAATGCAATCACTCAGCGCACCTCGGAAATGCAGGGAATAGGTCTTAAGAAACGCTACCGTAGTCCAAAGTACGAGGAATCCTGCCAGCGCATATGTGGTCACGTGGTGCGTGATAACCAGGCCGCCGATGCCAAGCAGGGATAGTGCTGCGAGACCGATGCGCTCACTGGCCGCTGCCTGCGTGCGCCGTACTTCCGCATAGAGAATCATTGCGGCCAGAGGGAGAGCCAGGGACTCGTAGCCAAACTGGGCGTCAAAAAATACGTAATTGGGGTTCGCGACGTAGAGCAGCGACGCGATCCCGGCTATGCGTGGCGAGTTGCTGATGTGCTGGTACAGGCCATAGAGCGCGAGGACCAGCACCGCGCGCGCGCCTGCCAGAACCAGGATACCCGCTGTGAAAACCGTCAGCCCGGTTGTAGCGCTGACCGCCGCGGTGACGCTCTCGAGTCCAGGGAATAGAGGACTGATCGGTAGCAAGAAGTTGTTGCTGAATAGACGCCCGGTCGCAAGGATGTCGTTGGCGGTTGCCCAATGGATGAACTCGTCGTGGAAGGAGAACCGCAGCGGGCTGTAGAGTACTTTGACGAGATAAAGACTCAGACCTACCACGAGAACGAGCCCAATGCGCTCGTACTGCGTCGGTCTGGACGAGACCATGCGCAGTACGATCGGGGCATACATGACCAGTATGCCCACCCAGAACAGAGGCGCAGCCCAGGTCACGCTGTCGCGTGCGCCGGTGTCCGCGAGTGCCACTAGAAGCAAGCCGAGCGAGGCTAGCACGCTAAGCCCTGGCAGCCATCCCAACCCGCGCGAGTTCTGTTGCTCAGACTTAGCGCAGGGCAGTGGCGAAGCCTGGATCTCGTCAGTCGAGGTCGTTGGGATCATGGCGGCTTCGTCTACCTGTGGAACATGCTGCTCTTCGTACTGTCCGAGGTCTGACCGGTGAACCTGGTGGTCGTTGACCTCGGGAAGCGTTGGACCGGTGTTGGGTTGCTCAGGGAGCGAGACGGCGGCCTCGATGCGTGCCGCGGCGGCGGCCAGTTGCTCTGCGAAGTGGGCTAACCCCTGCCGAAGCCGGGCATTCTCTTCACGCAACTGCCTGTTCTCTTCGCGGAGGAGAATCAGCTCTTCCCTCTTCTTGTTGTTGAGCAACTTCATGTCAACCCCGATGTCGAAGGATCGCTCCAGGCGGAGGGTGAGAAGGAACTGTCGAATGCACCATAGTGACGCCCGGCGTCACTCGCATGCCACCTCATCGCCGTCGATCGTCATGGCCAGTCTCCTGACCGCCATGGCCAGGTTGCGTGAATCCCCAGGAATGGGCGTTGCTGGGTTGGCGCTGACAAGCTCCACGGTATTGATGCCGTCATGGAGCGAGATTCTCGGCGAGCCGAACGGTTTGAAGCCGTTCCACGTGATCTCCTGAGTGGCTTGTCTCGTTCCGTTGACGAAAACGTCCACGCTGTTGGGTCGCTGGGCTGATCTCAGCTCTCCGCTCAGCACCGCGTCGACGTCTCTGTTCACGACGATGCGCAACTCGCCGCGACCATCGTTCCAGCGCCAAATCTGACGTAGCGGAGCATACTCCTGTGCCCAGTACCAGCCAGATGACGGAACAAGCCGACAGCTTGGAGATGTATCCGCATCAGTCACCAGACGCCGGTATAACGGCTGCAAATCGAACCAATTACCTGTCCAAGCATGTGTGTAGAAATCCGCCATGTAAAGGCCGTCGGCGAAGTCCCCTTCAGTGCAGATATCGCCCTGCTGAACGACCTTTTGCGGATTCCTCCCCTGAAGCAACAGCGAGTATGCCGTGACGGACCAGTGGTTGAGAGGAGCCGAGTGTAGCCATGGGATGGACGTCGTCGAGATGCAGGTGTAAGTGCTCTCGCTGATAGCCTGACGGAGTTGGGCCGTTGCTCCCCGCCACGAGATAGTCTGTGTGGACAGCACGAGAAAGAATACTGCTCCCACTACCTGAATTGTCCTGGCTCGGTGTCGCCAGCCCTTCTTCGCCGCGTTCAACTGATCATGCCTCCAGAGCAATCCTTCCAGGGCGGCTAGCATCATGAACGGAGCAGAACATAGCAGCACCAAGATCCGGTAACCCAGAGCAGTCTGCCAAAACTGGTAGCTGCTTGCCCAGACCAACCATAGTATTGCTGCTAAGACGATGCAAGCTAGTTCTAGACCCCAAAGCGCCAGCAGGACAAGACGCTTGGAGGGATCCTCGAAGCGCGAGGCAACGAAGACCATCAGCGCGGCGACCCAGGCACAAATCAGCGATGCGAGAGGTAGCCCAACCAGGGAGATCCCGAGATGCGTAGTTATCGCTTCGAGAGACATCTCCCCGCTTTCATAGGATGTTTGTGACGAAAACATGCGCTGCGCGTCTATGGCGGATAGCACGCCGAAGACCACTGCCCAAGACCATAGCTTGGCTCGTTCTCCTGGGTAGCGCAAGCCCAGGATTAGAGCTAGCGTCGCTGCGGCACCAAGCAGAGGGACTGCAAAAGGGTGAGCCAAGAACGTGGCGGCGGTGAAGACGGCAATAATAGGAAGATGAGATCGCTGCATGTGCATGAGGATGCCAAGTAGAACAGGCCAAAACGCCTGCACTGCAAGGACCGCCTCGCTGACGAGAAAGAACTGTCCCGGCAATGTTCCAAGAGAGATTCCGAGTGCGGCCCACACGAAAAGCGGCCGTGCTTTGTTTTGGACGATCCACCAGGATGCTGCCAGAGCGAGTACGGGAACCAACACCAAAGTCAGACTGAAGACAGCTTGGAGAACGTCGTGGTCGCTTGTCAAGCGGCTGACCAGGATTGTGATCCAATGTAGGGGGATCATAGTCAGACGGGTGTCTCTATATGGTACGAACGGGGCCTGGGATTCCAGTATCCTGAACAAAAAGTAGCTACCATCCCACGTCATGCCGACCCCAAGGACAGCCATGAGGAGGTAAGCTAAAATTACAGGAACGAAGAAGAACCGCATGTTCCTTCCAGCTCGTCGAAGAACTTGGGTCTCACTTGTTGGGGCGCACAGGCGTCTCGATTCGACTGTCGGTGAGCGGACGGTCTGAGAGCAGCAATTCTTCGTACACCCGCTCGATGCGTGGAACGATCGCGCTCGCCATGAATTGGGCGATTCTCCGCTGTCCGGCTTGCCCCATTCGCTTTCGAAGTCCTGGATCAACCAACAAACGTTCTATGCTCTGGCGAAGTGCTATCGGGTCGCAGGGTGAAACGAGCAGTCCCGTTTCGCCGTCCGCAACCAGATCGGGTATGCCACCGATGCGGGACCCGATAACCGGACGAGCGGCATGCATGGCCTCCATCACCACGGTCGGGCACGGCTCGGGCCAGGTGGACGGCACCACACCCATCAAGCATCGGGACCACGCGTCCATGACCGGGCCGTGTGGCCAGCTATTCAGAACGGTAACTCCGGGAGGAAACCGTGTAGGTGAGTCCACCCAGGGTGTGCCGATCAGAACCAGGGGTGGAGGCTTGATCAAGCCAGCATAGGCCTCCAGGAGGACGTCGATCCCCTTATGGCGGCCCAGAGCCCCGACGAAAAGGATAAACTCCTCGGCTGGTAGCTGCGCTCGGTAGGATTCATCGTCCCCATGGAGCGGCGCGGCGTCCTCCCGCAAAAAATTGGGGACTACTTTGAACGGTAGTCGCCGGGATTGAAGCTGGTTGCCGCTCGCTACTGCACGGCTGACCGGTAGGAATACGTCCACGGCTGACCGCTCGGGAACACGCATCGCGTGGTTGGCCAGGACGATTGGGAGCGCCCGTAGCAAACCGTAATGATCGATACAGCAGCCCAGGCACTTGCGCAGTTCTGGTCCTCCGCAGATCGCCTCGTGGTACGTCAGGTTCTTCTTGGAGCACGACAAGCTGTAGTCATGAAGAGTGAGGACGAGCGGTGTGTGGCTCCATGGCTTGAGGGGAATTAACGAGCGTGACAGCCAGTTGTGTGCGTGAACAACGTCCGGGCGCTCTTTTGCCATGATTCGCCGCAAGGCCAGCGTGACCTCTGGATCCGGAAAGGGTGGAGCAAAACGTCGGCTAGCATCGCTGAACAAGTGCGCCATACGCTGTAGTGAGCCATGAACTCGATATGTCTTCACGCCCTGATCGTATTCGAGCTCGATCGACGCTTTGTGCCATAGTGTCGCGACGGACACTTGGTGCCCACGCAGGGCTAGCTCGGTGCTGAGACTCTGTACGTGCAGTTCCATGCCACCGATGATCGGCGGATAGAGGTCGGTGAGCATCAAGATGCGCATGGCACCCTCCCTTGCGCGATCTCTTCATACAGAGCGCGAAGCTGAGCAGCGCAGTCATCCCATGTCGTCAGATCCAAGGCAGGCGGGGAGGGTGGATTACGAAGCATCTCATCCACCGCCGTGGCAACTTGGGTGGGATTACTGTCCAGCGGTATGGCTCGCGCAAGTCCGCGTGCGGCTATCTCGCTCAGGACCGACGTATCTGCCACCAACAACGGGCGTCTCAGTGCCGCTGCTTCCATTGCCGCGATACAGTAAGACTCGTAGTCGCTGAGGAACACGACTAGACTGGCGCGCGCGAGCAGATCGGCCATGGTGTGGCGCTCTGCTAAAGGCACAGGGCCGATCTCCACCCGTTCAACGATCGAGAGGCGTTTGGCGATCTGGTGAAGTTTTCGCTCGTAAGGACCGCTACCTGCGATGCGTAGGCGCGCGCCAGGGAACTTCTCGATGATGAGAGGCAGGGCGGTGAGAATACGCTGGTGACCCTTATACCGCTCAAGGCGGCCGACAGAGACGATCAGGGGATGGTCCGGGTCTGCTTCAGGCTGGCATTCAGGATCGGGCAGGTTCGAGCCGTTGGCAATGACCACGATTCGTTCCCGGGGCAGGCGCAGCTTCTCGGAAAAGAACCCGGCCTCGAACTCCGAAAGGGCGATCAGGCGATCGGCCCTGTTCAGAAGGGGGCGCAACAGCTCATGTTGCATGCCCCTGATGGCGTTGCGGAGCCGGGAGGAGTGGCCACCGCTTTGGAAGGTTACCATATACGGAATCCGCGCTCGCAGCGCCGCCACCATTGCGATTGGAGCCATCAGCGTGTGATAGCTTTGGCAGTGCAGGATGTCCCAGGTCTCCCTGTGAACTTCCCGGTAGACGCCTGGGGCGAGGTAGTAATCACGGTGTGCCGGCCAAGCGTGAACCCGCCGTATGTGTATACCGTCTATTTCCTCAGCGCTGGGCAATTGGCCATCACAATCGGTTGTGAGCACAGTTATCGATATCCCCGCTCTTGCCAGGCGCTTGCTGACCTCGCGGACGTGAAGCTCCACGCCCCCTATAAACGGCAAGTAGCGCGGAGTTACCATCAGGACTCTTAGCGTGCTATCCATGGGTCGCATTCTAGAAATCCCTGGGGTGAAATCTCGCAGGGGTCTCGACTTGCCCGGTTCTCGGCAAGACCATGGCGGGAAGAGAGCCACCACGCCGCATCCTCCCCGTCAAGTAGCCGGCGCCTGTAAGGATGAGTCCAGTGACGATTGCGCTCGCACGAGCCAGGCCAGTCCTGTCTCCACGCAGGGCTACCTGGACTCCCTCCAATATCCCGCGGGGCAAGGTCCGCATGACGTAATCTCGCTCCGAAGATAGCCCGTCCCTGAAGCCGACCAATTGTGATAGGGTGGCCTTGGAGAGACCCTCCGCGTAGCAGCGTGAAAAATAGTAGCGCCATCGGGCGCGCCAGGCTGGCACGCGGTGAAGGATTAGTGCCTGCGGGTCGTAGACAAACGCGCCGTCCGGCCGGACCTGGCGAGCGCGTATGCAGAGCTCAGTCTCTTCACATCCAAGCGGGATCGTGCCGACGCGGCCCATTTCGGTTCGGAATCCGCCTACTGCTTGGAAGACTTCGCGCTTGATACACATGCCTCCTCCCAAGAGGTTGCGTACCGTCGCGACGGTCTTGGGGAGACCGCGGTAAGTGCAGCCGACCACCCACAAGAACTCCTGTGGGAACCATGCGGGTCGGCCGCTGAGCCAGACCGGCTCGATCGCCCCGACTGCCCCCAGCACCTGGGGATGCTCGCACCAATGGCTCAGTCGGGCTAGCCAGCCGGGTGCGGCCGTCGCGTCGTCGTCAAGGAAAGCAATTAACGTTCCCTGAGCTGCTGCGACGCCACTGTTGCGTGCTCCGGACAATCCCCGCGGCTCCCGATTGGGTATGACCAGGGCATCTTCGAAGTATGCGTCTGCCTGCTGCTGTAGCGCTGGGTTGTGGTCGACGACAATGATGATCTCCTTCGGTGGAGGCTCCTGCTGGCGTAGCGATTCGACCGCTGCGGCTAGATCCTCCCAGCGGTTGTCTGTGTACGTGCAAATCACCGCGGATAGCTCAAGCTGGGTCATACCTTGATCACCTCTGCCTGCCCGCGCGCCTGAGCCGCACGGTGTCTCATTGACCGACCGATCACTGGTTCTGAAGAGAGGATGACCCGTATTCAGCCTCGGACACAAGCCCCGCTGTGTAGGCGTCCCCTGATCCTCGAAACGTGGGGGGCGTGGCCTCTACAGAGTCTTCATGCACGGGCGCTGCATCATAACCTGGTCGGGTTTCCACGAGATGCAACCGTCTGCTTTGGCTGTGCAGTTGTGTTCTCTCGATCAGTCTTGCTTCTCGCCTGAGCCGTTCGGCCAGGATAGCCTTCAGGATCGTCCATCCGGCATCGAAGGCCCTCAGCTTGGCTTCTCCCGCCAATCGCTTGTGCTCGAAGCACGAGACTTCCGCGACTCTCAACCCGAATCGAGTGGCGCGAATGTTGCTGATGATCTCCTGAGCCCAGCCGTCGAGCTCTAGCGCCAAGGCGTATCCATGCCAACGCCAGACCGCATTGTATCCGTAGGTGATATCAGAGAAGCGCGTTCCGAAGAGTAAGTTGGCGAGCCAGACGAGCGCAATGGTGCCGAGGCGCCGGTAGTACGACATGTCTGCGGTGCCTCCACCGCAGAGAAACCGCGACCCCTTAGCGAAGTCGGCCCCGGCCACCAGCGCGCCGACGAAAGCTGGGATCTCACGCGGGTCGGTCGATCCGTCCGCGTCAAGCATGACTATGATGTCACCCGTTGCGGCGGCGAAGCCGGACCGGAGGGCAGCGCCCTTGCCTCTTCCGTGCTGCCGAATGATTCGGATGTCTGGGCTAACCCTGCGGGCCACCTCGACAGTGTTGTCAGTCGAGTTGCCGTCCACGAGTAATACTTCGTCCACCCACTTCGGGATTCGCGGGAGGACATGTGGCAGGTTTTCCGCTTCGTTGAGAGCAGGAATGACGACGCTAATGCTTGCTCCAAACATGTAGTGCCTCCGCAAGCCACTAACAGAAGCGAGGGCCAATCAAAAGTGCGATGGCCGGCTTCACAGTTGGCTCTTGGAGGTCCCATGAGTGACCCTGGACTCACCTCAGGCGGACGAGAATCTCGGATCGTTGCCCCATCGATGCCCTGCCAAGCTCTGCTCATCGCATAACGGGCGGCTGTATCGCAGAGTGGCAAGATACGTGCCAGATTGGCCCTTGGTGCTCTTCCTGCAATCTGAAACAGACCGGGACTGCCGGGTCTAGCTCGCTATGTCCAACTGGAGACGTCTTGCTCTAGCTCCGCGTCCTTCTGGCAGCGGGGACATAGCTTGGCTTGGGGAAGAGAGATGAAGAGCTGCCCGCAACTGGGACAGGCGATTTTGGGGAAATCGATGATGAGGTGGGGGTGAGCGGAGACGAAGTCGGCCACCGAGAGCTGCGAGACGAACGTGATCGCGCCGGCTGGGCAGATTTGTGCACAGACGTCACAGGCGACGCAGCGCGAGCTATCAAGCGTGATCTCCAGGTGGTCGGGATCCTCGTATGCCGTCAGTGCGGCGGTGGGGCAAAACGTGACGCAGAGCAGGCAGGCGGAGCAGTCTGATCCGATGCGCGGCTCGGCCCAGGGCGCTCCCTCCGCCGCCAGCATTTCGGGCGTCTGGTTGCTCCCACTGCGCAGTATGTGCAGGAGCAGGCGCCGTCGTAGAGGCAGTTGTTTGGAAGGCAAGCCTGACTGACCACCCTCCGTCTGGCGATCCAGGTCCACGACGAGGCTGGCCGCGGCGGTGGTGGCCTTTCCCGCAAGCCTGCGCAGCAGATCGCGCCGGCTCACGTCGGTGTTCGTCTGTCCGAGCCACTGCGGTCGATCCGGCTGGAAGGCGATCTCGGCTTGCAGCCCCAGCACTGTAAGTAGTCGGCTGGCCGCGTCGAAGCTACGCTTGGCCGCCGAGAAGCCGCGCCGCCCCTCGCAGCTCAGACATCCGCTCGTGTCGAGCCAGAGGCCCCGCGGAGCGGCGATTCCAAGGGTGGTCAACAGTGTAACGTCAAGGTAGCCGTGACAGGGGACGCGCACTGTCTCGCCGCTACCGGGGAGCTTGCCACAGGCAAGGCGCACTGCGCCGCGCTCCCGCGTGTTTGCGAAGAGGTCGACCGGGGATGGCAGCAGCGTGAACGCCTCGACAGGACAGACGGCCCCGCACACGCCGCATTCGGTGCAGCGCGATAATTGCAGGTTGGGAAGCCGCCCCGCGAGATCTAGCGCTCCGGGAGGACACTCGTCGGCGCAGCGACTGCAAAGCAGGCGCGGGCTCCGCCCGCGCAGGCATAGCTCCGACTGAAACTTAACGCCGGATGTGGCGAAAAAACTGCCAAAGGCCCTGGTCCACATTATTGACTACCGTCCACTAGGGGGTGTCTGAAAAGCCAGGCGAAAGATGGCTCATTTTGGGCAGGCGCCAAGCCTCCCCCCAGGGCACATGCAATGTGCCCCTATATCGCGCCTCCTGTAGGGGCACATTGCATGTGCCCTGGGGGCGGGGACGTGCGGACCGCCTTGCCAGACGCCCTCCACATCAGTTCGCACAATAACTGAGCAATCCAGTCATGCACAAGTCATCTTATCACAGCCCGGTGCTGGTTGCAGAATGTCCTGCCCAATGTTTATGGCTTGCGTTGGGGGTTGAGTATGGCCGGTCGTCTTGCTACAATTGATAGTGTCCCCTCGTTCGGGAGTTGTGGTCGTGAAGTTTACAGGTCAAGGGAAAGGCGGACAGATGTCTTCGAAGCGCTTCCTCAAGATCGAGCCAGAGTTGTGCATTGCTGATACCGGCTGTCGCGAATGCGTGATCTCCTGTCCGGATAGTGCACTGCGGGTCGTGGATGGACTTCCGCGCGTTGTCCGCGTCGCGTCGTGCGATGAGGACGACGCCTGCGTGGAGTCCTGCACCGAGTTGTGCCCCACCGGCGCCGTCAAGCGTGGGGGATAGGGCAAAAAGGGGAAAAGGGTAGAAACGTATCTCCCTTTCCCCCTTTTTATCTTTTCGCCTTTTCCCCGCCGCGCCGCCCACATCTAAGTGCGTCGTTCCTCAAGTCCAGCGAGCGGACGGCGCTATTCCCTCGCCCTTGCGCAAAAGGGAGAGGGTGAGGGTTCAGCCCCTGACGCCGATGGATCGCCGTCCCGTACCAATGAAGACCCGGGGGACCCTCGCCCTCTCCCTTCGCGAAGGGAGAGGGGATGGCACGTCAGCTATCCCGATGTCATCGAGATCGAAGCGTGTTCAACCTTGATCTTTCCGCTGAAGAACGTCCCACAAAGGACATCTCAGTTGTGGAACGGCGCCTATGCCGCGCGTGATCTCATCGAGGGATAGCCGCGCTTTATCCACGCCTGCAATCCGCCGCGGAGGGCTGCAACGCGTCTGTAACCATGTTCTAACAGTAGCCGCGCCGCACGGGCGCTGGATTGCTCTGCCGATCAGGTTCAGTAGGTGACGATCAACACATCGCGCGGCAACTCCGCGTAGCTGCGAGGAAAGTCCTTCAAAGGCAGCGAGATGGACTCCCGGATATGGCTCTCATCGTAGGGTTCCCTCTCGCGCACATCCACGAACACGATCGACTCGCCGCTCTCCACTAGGCGATGAGCCTCGTCCACGTCGATCCGAGGAACAGCCTCCAGACTCATACGTTCGTGCATCCAACTTCCCCCTTCCCCAGGGCGCAGATCGTCTGCGCGTTTAAGTGAGGCCTGGTCATAATTGTGAGAGACGGTGCTGCCTGGGAGCGCCCGCCTGAGGCGGGCGCGAGCGCTCGCGCGGGCAGGATGCCCGCGCTCCCAGACCCCGCCCTCGTGCTCTGTACCGACCGTGATTTATGACCGGGTCTCGTTTAATTAAGGGCGCAAGATGCGTACCGGCGCGGGGGCTAGGGGCTGGGGGTCGTCCCTCCCAGCCCCCAATCGCCCGGTCTACGGCCGGAACACGATGAGTATGGCGACCGAGGTCGCCAGCCAGAGCACGATATCACACAGCAGGGGACGATCCCGGAGGAGAACCTCTTCCGGACTGCCGCCGGCATTTTTCTGGTGGACCAGGTAGAGGTAGCGAAAGACACCGTAGAGGACGAATGGGATGGTGAGCATCATGACGTGATTGCGCGGCAGGTTATCGGCGCTGAAGGTGTAGAGTGAGTAAGCCATGACAGTAGAGGAGGTGATGACGGCGATGATCTCGTCCAGCAGCTTCGGCGAGTACTCTTCGAGGATGCGACGATGCCGGGATGCGTTGCCGCTCAACAAGACCAGCTCCTGACGTCGCTTGCTGAACCCCAAGAACAGGGCGCCCAGAGCGGTGCAGACGTACAACCATGGGGAGATGGGAACACCGATCACCACGGCTCCAGCCACGGCCCGCATAACGAAGCCACTGGCGATAACGAAGACGTCGATCAGCACCATGTGCTTGAGCCAGAACGAGTAGGCGACCTGCATGAGCAGGTAGGCCGCACCGATGACGCCGAACAGGGGATGGAGTTGTAGACTGATAAGCACACACACGATCAGCGCCAGGACCGCCGTAAGAATGGCAGTGCGTGGGCGAAGTGTGCCCGCGGCCAGCGGACGGAAACGCTTGATCGGGTGCTGTCGGTCCTTCTCCAGATCCACCAGGTCGTTCAGGACGTAGACCACGCTGGACAGCAAACAGAAGATGACGAAGGCCAGAGAGACGGTAGCCAGCTTGTCGACCAGTTCAGAAGGGTCCGACGGACGCCAGGAGAGGTTGATCGAGAAGAAGAGCGCCAGATAGATAATGGCGTTCTTGGTCCACTGCCTGGGCCGCGCCGTGACCAGCAGGCTGCGCCAGGTGGCTGCACGGCCCATGACGGGCGTCTCCGGTCGTCGACTTATCGTCTCCAAGGCTTCGCAGCTCCCGTGATGATGGTTCACACCTCTGTCAGCTCGTATAGATGCGGAATTGGTCACTAGCAACTAAGTGCGTCGTTCCTCAAGTGCGGCATCCTGTCTGAGAAGACCGCCGCGGTTTCCGAAACCGCGGCGGTCTACGGCGGCGGTCCAACTGCGCCGTCTCCGCAGTGTGGTACTGACTTGCGGAACGACGCACTAAGTGCGCCGTTCCTCAAGTGCGGTAGCCTTTAACAGTCCGACCTCCGTCCCGCGGTGGGGCCAGCGTCCGCTCATGTGCTACGCTATTCTTGTCAAGTACAATCGTCTGTTTTGCAGCTATTTGCCCAGTAGGGAAAGGGAGCACGGCGGGATTCCTGCGCGCATGCGCAACACGAACACCGCCACATCGTAGGCTTTCATCCCTCACCGGGCACTAGCATAGTACTTGAAGCTCACGCCACGGGTCAAGGGGTGAGGGCCGCTCCCTCCCCATCTCCAGCTTCTCTGCTTCCTACCTGTAGTCCACCTGCTCTCTCCTTGACTTTTGAGGGCTCGCAGCCTATCCTTAGTCTCGCGGTACTGCGAAAGAGCTATTATGTTGAACGCAACAGAGCACGTGCTCCCGATAGCCCGCGCGCGGTGCGCGGAAGCGCGATGAGAGAGATGAAGCGTCGGCTCGACCTTCTGATTGTTGAGCGCGGGCTGGCGGAGAGCCGGGAGAAGGCCCAGTCCCTCATCATGGCTGGGGATGTCTTGGTCGATGGGCAGGTGGTGACCAGATCAGCGGCTCCGACGGCTGTCGATGCAGACCTGGAGATTCGCGGGACTCTTCCCTACGTCAGCCGCGGCGGCGTGAAGCTGGCGCACGCGCTGGACGTCTTCGGACTGGACGTACATGGCTTGATCGCGGCGGACATCGGTGCCTCCACGGGTGGCTTTACCGATTGCCTGCTTCAGCGGGGTGTTGCGCGCGTCTACGCCATTGACGTTGGATACGGGCAGTTGGACTATCGACTGCGTACCGACTCCCGTGTGGTCGTAATGGAGCGGGTGAACGTGCGCTATCTTGAGGCTCTGCTCGAGCGCGTTGACCTGTCCACTATCGATGTCTCCTTCATATCGCTCACCAAAGTGCTTCCCGCCGTACTGAGGGTACTCCAGCCGACTGCACAGGTGGTGGCATTGGTCAAGCCGCAGTTCGAGGCGGGACGGGAGCAGGTGAGCAAAGGTGGAGTGGTGCGAGAGCCGACGGTGCACAAGGCGGTGCTGTGGAAGATCGTCGAGTTTGCGCGCTCCCTGGGTTTCGTTGTGCGGGGTGTGACAGCATCGCCCCTACGTGGTCCGGCCGGCAACCGCGAGTTCCTCGTCTGGCTCTCGATGACGGGCGAAGGGATCGATGTCGGGCCGGCAATTGACGAGGTCGTTGCCACGTGAAGACTGTCGGCTTACTTCATCATCCGAAGCTATCGACGTCACTGCCTCTGGCGCACGAGGCCCAGAAGCTGCTCGAGGGCCTGGGCGCTCGGGTCTGGTTGTCCTCCACCTGGGACCCGGAGAAGGCCAAGACGCTGCTGCCGGGCACGGAACTGCTGGTGACTTTCGGGGGCGATGGGACTATTCTGCGCGCCGCTCGGATGGCGTATCGTCACGGCATTCCCATCCTCGGCGTCAACCTGGGAAAGCTGGGCTTCCTCTCGGAAGTGGCGCCGAGCCAATTGGCTGAGAGCGTGCCGCGCTGGCTCAACGGCGAGGGATGGCTGGAGCAGCGCATCATGTTGGAGGCGCGGCTGCCGCGCCAGGGGCTTTCGGCCGAGAGTGCTCGTGAGGAGTTGGTGGATGATTCCCACTGGGACGGTGGCATGGTCTTCCAGGCGCTCAATGACGTGGTCGTGAGCCGGGCCACGGTGTCGAGGATTATCGACGTGCGCGCGACCATCGACGGCGCCGACCTCGCGGTCTACAGAGCGGATGGGCTAATTGTGAGCACCCCCACCGGCAGCACGGGCTACTCGCTGGCGGCGGGCGGACCCATCCTGTATCCGGAGGACCGCAACATCATCCTGACGCCCATTGCTCCACACCTGAGCTTCCCGCGGTCAGTAGTGTTGCCACCCACGGCCATTGTCGAGTTGAATCTCCAGGCTGCTCGCCAGGCGAGCTTGAGCGTTGATGGTCAGATCGACGTGGCCCTGGAGGCGGGAGATAGCATCCTGGTCAGATGCAGCCCCCACGTGGTCCGGTTTCTGCGGTTTCGCCCTCGCACCTACTTCACGGAGGCCCTAGCTCGACTGGTTCTCAAATGATGTACCTCAACGAGTTGAGTATCGCCAACTTCGCCCTTATAGATGAGGTCCGGCTGCGGTTTGGTCCGGGGTTCAACGTGCTGACGGGCGAGACGGGTGCGGGCAAGAGCATGATCATCGATGCCGTCTCCGGCATTCTGGGAGGCCGGCTGGGCGCCGATTGCATTCGGACCGACGCGGAGACGGCCCGCCTGGAGGCCGTCTTCGTAGATGAGACCCAGGATGGTCTCTCCGCTCGCGATGAGCGCTTGACGGCCCTGCTCGACGCATATGGCATCGAGGCCGAGGAAACCGTGATTGTCAGTCGGGAGGTCCACCGTGGTGGGCGTAGCGTGTGCCGCATCAACGGGCGGGCTTTGCCCGTCTCGGCCCTGCAGAAGATCGGGCAGGCGCTGGTAGATATACACGGCCAGACAGAGTACCTCTCCTTGCTGCGGACCGTGGAGCAACTGGAGTTGTTGGATCGCTATGGCGGGCTGTTGGAGCGCCGGGTGAAGCTGGCGGCCCGCGTGGAGCGGTTGCGCGACACGCGTCAGCAGATGGTCGAGTTGACGACGAGTGAGCGCGAGCTAGAGCGGCGGGTGGATCTGCTGCGATTTCAGGTGGAGGAGATCGCCTCGGCCAAGCTCGCCGAAGGCGAGGAGGAGGACCTGACGCACGAGCGCAGGATGCTGGACAACGCCGAGCGACTTGCCCAACTGGCTGAGCAATCCTGCGCGCTGCTACGGGACGGACAGGGCGAGGAGACGGCTATCCTTGATAAGCTGGCTGAGGTTAGCTCCAACCTGCTCGAGCTGGTGCGGCTCGATCCGTCCCTCTCGGAGAAGTCCGAGGCATGCCAGTCCGCTGTCTATCAGTTGGAAGAGCTGGCGCACGATCTGACAGGCTACCGCGAGGCCATCGAATACAACCCGCGCCGTCTGGAAGAGGTCGAGGAGCGTCTGGCGCTGATCGCGCGACTGAAGCGCAAGTACGGTGGCACCATCGCCGAGATCCTGGCGTTCGAGAAGGAGGCGCGACGAGAACTGGAGTCCATCTCCCACCGCGAGGAAGCCCTCCAGGATCTGCAGGAGCAGGAGCGCCAGTTGATGAGAGAGGTCGGCGTGCTGGCGGGGGCGCTCTCGCTGTCACGGCAAGCGGCAGGCGAGACGCTGGCCGCGTGTGTTGAGCGAGAGGTGTCTGATCTGAATATGGCCGGGACGCGCTTTGTGGTCTCGATCTCGCGTGTCGAAGACGCCGCGGGCGTACCCGTCGTCCCGCCCGATTCCGCTGACATGGTTGGGCGATCAGGTCCGGATGGACCGTGCTACGCCTTCGACGCCAGCGGCGTGGATCGGGTCGAGTTCCTGCTGGCGCCCAATCCGGGCGAGCCGCTGCGGCCGCTGGCGAAGATCGCCAGCGGCGGTGAGATGGCTCGCCTGATGCTGGGGCTCAAGAGCGTGCTCAGCGCGGCCGATCCGTTGGCCACGTTGATCTTCGACGAGATCGACGTGGGCGTTGGCGGACGCAGCGGCCAGGTTGTGGGGCAGAAGCTATGGGCGCTGGCGGCGAGTCACCAGGTGATTTGCGTGACCCACCTGCCGCAGACCGCCGCGTACGGCGACTGCCATCTAAACATTGCCAAGCGCGTCGAGAGCACGCGAACGCGCGTGCATGTCTCGACGCTACCTCCCGCCGATAGGGTTGAAGAGATTGCGCTCATGCTGGGATCGGCCAGTGCAACGGCGCGGCAGAATGCCACGGAGATACTGGAGCAAGCGGAGCAATGGAAAAAGAATCGACGATAAGAATAGAGAAGGCCAAGCTGAGGGATATCCCAGAGATCCAGCGGTTGGTGAATGGCTTCGCGGACCGGGGCGATATGCTGCACCGTCCTTTGGGAGAGCTATACGAGACCGTGCGTGACTTCTTTGTCTTGCGCAACGAGAAGGGCGCGGTCGTCGCCTGCGCGGCTTTGCATGTGAACTGGGGCGACCTGGCCGAGGTGAAGTCCGTGGCTGTCAGCGAGGAACAGCAGGGCCGTGGCTATGGCAGACTGCTGGTGGACGCTTGTCTGTCCGATGCTCGGGAACTAGACGTTCCCACTGTCTTCGCGCTTACCTATCGGCCGGGCTTCTTCCAGAACCTGGGATTCCAGCGCGTGGACGTCGAGCAGTTACCCCGCAAAGTGTGGGGCGAGTGCTATCGCTGCCACAAGTTTCCGCACTGCGATGAGACAGCCATGGTCTATCAACTCTCGCCAGCGGATTCCCTTCTCTTCAACGGGCACAGCTACGGTTACAGTGGCAATCGTCCGACAGAACGACCGGACGAAGGTGTGATTTAGCGACTATTGCCCCGTGCTAGAATAGGCAACTCCCGCCTGGCTCATCATCTCCTGGACTGCTGACCGCGCAGCGTCAGCGGAGATCGAGAGCCCGTGTGTCGGGTCGAGTTGACCACGACGGGTTGTCACGGCCGTGTTGATGCCGATGATCTCACCGGACTCGTTGATGAGTGGACCACCGCTGTAGCCGGGGAATAGACCGGCATCGGTCTGCACCAGTTGCTTTAACAGTACGCCATTTGGCTCGTATATCTCCCGCCCTACCCCTGTCACGGAGCCGACATGGACGCTAGGATCGCCGGGAACGTATGGACTGTAGCCTATGGCCGCCACTTGTTGCCCAACCTGAACTGCAGCAGAGTGGCCGAAGGTTGCCGCGGCGAAATCGGCCCCATCGATTTTTATGACGGCCAGATCCGTACTCGTGTCTGCCGCGACAACGCGGCCGTTGAGGAATTGCCCGTCGGCTACCCGGATCGACAGCCTCTCCAGTCCGTCGACGTTGACCACGTGGTTGTTGGTAATCGCGTATCCGGCAGAATCGAATATCACGGCTGATCCTGAGCTAAGCTGACCGCCGCTTCGGAACCGATCGGAGGCGCCGATGGTGGTGACCTTGACGACGGCCGGCATTGTGCGAAGGATCACGTTGCGGAATTCAGGGCTGACGCTGTCGGGCAGGGAGACCTCAGTCGCGTCGAAGGACACGCGTTCCGGCTGGAGGGCCGCTGCGGAGATGAGATCGGTTCCCTTCACCAGATTCGCAAGGGACAGCACCGCGATCTGTCCGGCCTGCGGAGACGCGTCCCCCGTTTTCCAGTGCTTGATCACTGCGCGCTGGGCACGCACCACGAACGCTGAGCCCATATCCTGTGCCACCATGGGCAGACCGAAGTGGGTGAAGGGGTCAGGGTCCGCGAAGTAGGCATCCCGCACGGCGGGGTCGAGATCCAGCAACGCCAAATGGCGGGCCATCACCTGATCCCATGAAAGTCCGTCGTCCCCGCTATCGGGGATCAGGGGCGGTACCTGGTAGCGCAGTCGGAGGAACTCGTCATACCCCTCCTGATGCATGATGTCGACGATATTGGCGAGGATCATCTGTCCTGTGCTGGCGTCCCACTGTAGGAGTGCGCGTTGGGTCGCTTGCGATACCAGACCGTACCAGACGAAGCGACGACTGATCGGGTAGCCAAGAACGTCCGGACCGCCCATTTGCTGGTAGGACGTCCAGAAGGGCGCAACCGCGTCGTCGACGATGCCGAAGCCGTCCGAGCCATTGGTGGTTGCGTTGCCCTGCGTGTAGAAGTGTCCATTGGGGAGATCGTAGTCCTGCGTAGCCGCCTGACCTGATGCCACTGGCATCAGTGATGCCAGCACCAGGAAGATGGCTAGCAGTGTGGCAAGCTTCTTCATGAGTCACCTTTTTCAGAACCCCTCCTGGGCTCCTCGGAACGCTGCGCCTGGGCCCAGGTGCGCGAGGCAGTACTGTCTGCCTGCTAAAGAGCAAGCTCCATGCCCCATGGCAGAACGGTGGGGACGACAGTGCTGCAGTTGTGGGATTAAGTGAGCGCTCATGATAGCCCACGTAGGGGCGGACGGCTCTGTCCGCCTGGGTGGGGTGGATGGCGGGGCCCGGGGGCGTCGTCTGTTCGCGGGCATGCGTGCCTTCTCGTCCAACCGACCGTAGCGCGATCGGATACTCTTTCCCATCTGGGAGTTCGTGATCGCGCCCGCGAGACCGAGTCGGTTTCCGAAACCGACTCGGTCTGGCCTATCGCGAAGGAACTACCGTGAAAGAGTATTAGACCAGCGCTAGTGGTAGGACCATGGCCGGTCCCCGCCCCCCCCAGGCGGACAGAGCCGTCCGCCCCTACGTGCGGTTGACATATTGCAGTGATGCCCTCAACCTGGCCCTGATCATGGACGCACCGATCTGCGTCGAGGCATCTTTGTTATTGCCGGTCGAGCGCCCTGAGATCCGACAGTCCATCGAGTCGCTGTGAGCTGAGGGCACGAAGGGAGCGGCGCAGATCGTGGATGAGATTGGAGGGGGTGGACCGGGGTTCGGTGGCGCTGTGCCACGGTAGGGAAACCGGGGCTCGGTCAGCATGTGTTCGCGGAGCCAGTCCCGCTCAGCGCTCTCGAGGGCGATTGCCTGTGGGTTGATACGTGCCGACCCACCGCAGCCAGGAGAAATACGGCCCGACAGCGTTGTACAGACGCTCATCGCCGGTCCAGACTTCGCACGTGTGTAGCTCGGCGAGAGCCAGATAATGGGCATCGTATGGCGTTGGTCGGTTGAACCGATAGGCCAAGTCCAGCGCTCTTCGGTGCAGGTCGGGTGACTCCTCGAGGCGGACGCCGAAGCTCAGCACTACGTCCAAGGCCTCTCGCGCCTGTGACACGCTGAGCTCTCCCCGTCGCACGCGCTTGTAAACTGCATTGGTGACCTCCGTGAGCATGAAGCCCGGGGCTATGGCCTGAACTTCGGCTCGGACCCAATCAGCAGCCAACGACAGGGCAGAGGAGCTATGTGCCTCGGAGAGCACCCACATCGCGGCAACGCTGGCGTCGACAACCACCAGTTCGCTGTCAGCGGCATGGCTCACGGAAGCTCTTCCGTGCGCTCGTTGCGCGCCTCTTCTATGAGCTCGGCCGAAGAAGTAGAGAGCACGCGGTCTCCGAAGGTACGACGCTGGAACGCGCGCGCACGCTCGATAGCAGCCGAGCTCAATCGACCACGCTCCTCGGATGGCCGAAATCGGCGCAGCGCCTCGATGTCGGACCGCCGAACGTACACGTGCTTGTCCATGCCGCGCCGGTATGTGGAGAGCTCGCCTCTATGGATATAGCGGTGCAGCGTGCTTCGCTTCACGTCATAGCGCTCCTGCGCTTCTTTCAAGGTGAGCAAATCATCAGGCGAGGATGGCTCGTACATCTCGGCACCTCCGGTCTCAATAGTATCATAACTGTCTCTATATGTCCACAACATGGCATATGTATCCCATGGACTGCTATCTAGTGTTCGACCACAGAGAAGACGCTATCTGTCATTCTGAGCGCCGCAGCGCGAAGAATCCGTATCCCCAGGGCGCGGATTCTTCGGCGTGCGCGCCTCAGAATGACAAAACCAGTG
>SCTZ01000133.1 GCA_004297765.1 Chloroflexota bacterium
TTCCGCGGTCAACTGAGGCACGACCTGGAAGAGATCGCCGACGATGCCCAGATCCGCGAACTGGAAGATTGGCGCATCCGCGTTCTTGTTGATGGCGACAATGGTATCGCTGGTCTGCATACCGACCTTGTGCTGGATTGCGCCGGAGATGCCGCAGGCGATGTACAGGACGGGTTTGACAGCCTTGCCCGTCTGTCCGACCTGGTGCGCATAGGGGATCCAGCCGGCGTCCACCGCCGCGCGAGACGCGGCGACCGTGCCACCGAGGGCCTCCGCCAGCTCCCATAGGATCTTGAAGTTCTCGGCTCCGCCCATACCACGTCCGCCGGACACGATGATCGGGGCCTCTTCCACTGGCATGGCGCCGGCCGAGGCCTGCACCCGCTCCAGGATCTTGGCGACCAGGCTCTTGGCGTCGATGCCGGTGGAGACCGCCTCTACCTCGGCCGTGTCGCCGATCTTCTCCGGAATAGTCGCGTTGGGGCGCATCACGACGATCTGGGTGGCGCCGGGTTTGAAGGTGCTTGTAACCGTATACGAGCCGCCAAAGGCCGGCTTCACTACGGTGGCGATGCCGTCTTTGACGCTGATGTCTACCACATTGGTCATGAGCCCGCCCTCAAACCGAGCCGCCAGGCGCGCCGCTACCTCTCGACCCAGAGAGGTGCCGCCGAGCAGGACCAGTTGAGGCTTGCGCTCTGCGATCAGATCGCCAAATACCTGGGCGTGCGGATTGACGCTGTAGTTGTCGAAGTTGGCGTCTTCCGCGACCAGGACCTTACGCGCCCCGTAGGCGCCGAGCTTCTCGGCGGTGCCCTTCGCACCCGGACCCAGGGCCACCGCGACCGCTGTGGCACCGGCCTGACCCTCGAGCTGACGTGCACGGGTGGCGAGCTCCAGTGCGATTCGTTTGGCTTCGCCATTCGCTTGCTCTGCGAGAACCCATATCTCATTCGCCATTTTAGCGTTATCCTCCAGTTATTTGTTCGCCCTATGAGCGAGACCCGAGCAGCGGCAGATCAGAGGATCTTTCTCTGCACCAGGAAGTCGGCCGCGGCTACACCGCCGTTGCCCTCATCCTTGACGACTACGCAGGGCGGGCGTGGCTGAGGCGGGGCGATGCTGACCACCTCGGTTCTGGCCGCGACCCTGGAGGCGTCGGCGCCGATATCCGCCAGCGACCAGACGTTCAGCTCGGCCTTCTTAGAGGCCATGATGCCTTTCAGCGATGGATAGCGGGGCTCGTTGATGGCACGGGTGACACTGACCAGGCAGGGGAGCTTGCTGGACACGACCTCATAGCCCTCGGCCGTCATGCGATGAATGGAGGCCTCTCCGCTGCCCGGGAGGAATTTGCTGGCGAAGCCCAGCAGAGGCACTCCCAGGTCTTCGGCCACGGCCGCCGGGACGAGACCGGCCCGGGCATCCGTGCTCTCCATGCCGAAGAAGACCAGGTCCCACTCCAGCTTCTTCAGAGCCTGGGCCAGGACGTAGGCCGTGACGGGGATGTCGGCGCCGACCAGGGCCGCGTCCGCGACCACGACACCCTTGGTGACGCCCATGGCGATGGCCTTGCGCACCGTCTCACGGGCCGCCTCGGGTCCCATGCACAGCGCGATGACCTCGCCGCCCTGGGCTTCCTTGATGCGGAGAGCTTCTTCGACGGCGTACTCGTCGAAGGGGTTGAGGATGTTCTCGATGCCCGTACGCTCCAGTCGGTTCTGCGCGTTGAACTTCTTGTCGGCCGCCGTGTCCGGTACCTGTTTCACGCAAACGACGATCTTCAAGTTTTCCCTCCCTTTTCGATGATGGATCGGCTATCGCTTCTCCGCGTCCATGACGGCGATGGGCGCAGACCTATCGCGGCACAAGCCAATGGAGAATGCCTTATCAGGGCGCGAAATTGTACGCTCGCTGGTTTGAATAAAGGGACGAGGCGCGGGCGCCTCGCCTCTGGCGAGGTGACATGAGGACATGAGACAGTGGTTAGCGCAACTTTCTTCATCGAAAGGCTGCTGACCGGAGCCGCGTCGCTTCAATCGTTCCTCTCAGTACGCCTTCGCAGCACGAACAACACGCAGGGGAGCGGCCATTCGCCATGTGATTGGCGGCATCTATAGCGGTCTAAGGGGGCGGTTGGTCGCGATACGCTATGTGCGCGAGTTGAACCCCGCGTCACACGCGATGGTCAGTGTAACAGAGAGGTCATAGATTGTCAAGAAGGCGGTTGCCGGGCGATTGCCGGGATTTAGCGCCCGGCAAGGTCTTGACAGGATAGACACTTGCTGGTATATTCTCGACTTAGTTGATTGAGTTTTGAAGCATCTTCATCTATACGTATATGCTTCGTGAGCATACTGGGAGGTAGAGCCGTGATCACTGACGAACAAAGCGGCCCGAGCATGGAGGGGTTGAAGGCTGATCTGCAGCGCGAGTCTCGCAATCTGAAGCTCAACTTCGACGAGCTCAAGAGCGGTGGCTTCATTAAGCAGACGCAGAAAGACCTCTTCACCGTGCGGCTGCGCTGTCCGGGCGGACGCGTGACGTCCCAGCGCCTCAAAACCGCGGCTGAGATCGCGGAGAAGTACGGCCGGGGCGAGGTGCACATCTCGGTGCGCCAGTCGGTCGAGGTCCCGTACGTCAGCTACCAGCACTTCGACGAGGTCACGGCGCTGCTGCGGTCCATCGATTGGAGCGTGGCCTCCTGCGGTCCGCGCGTGCGCGTGCCCACCGCCTGTGCCGGATGCACCTACAACCCTAACGGGCTGATGGATACCCAGTCGCTGTGCGCCGAGGTGGACCGCCGCTTCTTTGGGACGCCGACCGGGCATCACAAGTTCAAGATCTCCTTCTCCGGCTGCCCTATCGATTGCTTCCGGACGCGCGAGATGGACCTGGGGTTCCAGGGTGTGGTGGAGCCGCGCCTGGACAATGATGTCTGCACAGGCTGTGAGCTGTGTGTGAAGGCCTGCGAAGATGATGCCCTGCGTATGGAAGGCGGTCTTCCAGTGCGGGATGACGACAAGTGCAACGGCTGCGGCGATTGCATCAAGGTCTGTCCTCTGGACGCCATGCTCCCCGCCCGCAAGGGCTGGCTGGTGCGGGTGGGTGGCAAGCACGGCAAGCATCCGCTCTATGCCTACGAGGTGGCCAACTACGCCACGGACGAGCAGGTATACGCACTGATCGAGAAGACGGTGGAATGGTACAAGGACGCCGGTCAGGGTCGCGAGCGCATCGGCGCCACCATCGAGCGCATCGGCCTGCGGCGTTACCTGGACGAGGTGGTCGTTCCCCTCGGTCTGGAGCCTATCACGGAGCCCGCGGCCCGTCTGAAGTACAGGGCAGGAGGCAACTTCTATGGAAACGAAGCCTGATCGATCGCTAGACCTGCGCGGTGTGCTCTGCCCCATCAACTTCGTGAAGACGAAGCTGGAGTTAGAGGATCTGGAGGCCGGCGAGGTCCTGGAGGTAACCTTGGACGACGGCGAGCCCATGCGCAACGTCCCTCGCAGCGTCAAGGCCGAGGGGCACCGCATCGTGAAGGTGGAGAAGCTGGGTGACGGCGAGGCCTATCGCCTGCTGATCGAGCGCGGCGCCGAGTAGCTGGGGCGACAAGGGGAAAAGGCGAAAAAGAAGGGCGCGGGAGAAGCCCTATCTTCTCTCGCGCCCGAAGCCGCCCGGCGTCCCTTTTCGATCCCCCATCGCCAATCTACACGTGTAGTTCGTCATTCCCCCTTTTCGCCTCTTCCCCTTTTCCCTTTTCGCCCTCCTCCGCCCTGGCGTGCTATACTTACAGGCGCCGCGAGCGCGTATGAGGTGTAGCGGGTGGGAGGGGGAAGAGCTGCATGAAGCCGAAGCTGAGACCGGTCGACGTCAAGCCTGTGACGCATCAGGGGCAGTATGGGCTCCTCTTGCGTGATCCCCTGGGCCTGGCGGATAAGGCGGTGATCGTTCCGCCGCAGGTGATACCGCTGCTGGCTCTATGCGACGGCACGCGCGACGTGCCCGCGCTGCGGGCTGTCCTGGCGTTGCGCAACGGCATCGACCTCTCGCTGGATATCGTGCAGCGTATCCTGGATCAGCTGGACGACGTGCTGCTGCTGGACAACGAGCGCTCCGCGGCGGCATATCAGAGTGCGGTGGAGAGCTTCCGCGCGGCGCCGTTTCGCGCGCCGGCCTCGGCGGGCGCGGCGTACCCGGCCCAGTCCGCTCAGTTGCGCGCGCTGCTGGACGCGCATCTCGATGGCAAGGACGCGCAGCCGGCTCCGGCGGAGTTTCGCGGACTGATCAGCCCCCACATCGACTACGCTCGCGGCGGCCCTGTCTATGGGCGTCTGTGGGGCCAGGCCCGCGAGATGGTCAAAACGGCCGAGTTGGTGGTCATCTTCGGCACGGACCACGCAGGCAGTAACAGTCGCTTGACGCTCACACGCCAGAGCTACGCGACTCCACTGGGACTTCTACCCACCGACCAGGGGGTGGTGGACGATCTGGCGCAGGCCATGGGACCCGAGCTAGCCTTCGCCGATGAGCTGCACCACCGGGCCGAACATTCCATTGAGCTTGCGGCGGTCTGGTTGCAGCACGTGCGTGGATCGCAGCCGTGTCCGCTGGTGCCTATCCTGTGTGGCTCGTTCCATTCATTCGTCGCCGGCGAACAACATCCCACCGAGGACCCTGCCATCGAGGCGGCCGTGCAGGTTCTGCGCGAAGTGACGGCCAAACGTCGCACGCTTGTCGTCGCGGCTGGAGACCTGGCCCACATGGGACCCGCCTTCGATGGCGAGCCGGTAGACGTGGCGGGCCGGGCGCACTTGCAGTCGCGGGACGAGCTCCTGCTCCAGACGGTCTGCCAGGGCAAGGCCGATCAGTTCCTCCAGTTCATCAAAGACGAGTCTGACCGCCGCAACGTCTGCGGCGTCCCCCCTATTTACCTCACCCTACGTGTCCTGGGCGCCACCTCGGGCCAAACGGTGGCCTACGATCGCTGCCCAGCCGACGCGGAGGACACCTCCTTCGTGTCTATCTGTGGCGTGATCTTGTCCTGAAGCCGCGAAGCACGCGAGTCCGTCTGGATCACGAAGCACGCGAAAGGCTGAGCGAAAAAGCGCGAAAACGAGGAACCTCAGTGCTTCGCGATCCAGACGGCCACTTTCCTGGCTCCGCAAACTGCCGCATACGCGTGTATCGGCAGCTACCCTCCCGCACTCAATGTTAGCAGGAGAATATCAGGCAAGGATGCCCACTCTATCTGGGGGTAGCTGTCGTGAACAAAGTCAGCCAGATGGCAGATGGGTACAGGGCGGTCCTGGCGAGAGGGGTGGTTGCGCAGAAGCTCGTGTTGGCAGCTCTGCTAGTGGCGGCGCTGGCGGTGGCGGGCGTTGCCGAGGGCGCGGGAGGATACGTCCTCCTCACCACATGGGGCTCGTCGGGCAGTGGGCAGGGCCAGATCAATCGCCCGTATGGGATAGCGGTAGACGTAGCGGGCAACGTCTACATAGCTGACACGTCCAACAACCGCGTCCAGAAGTTCAGCAGCACCGGGGCTTTCCTGGCGGCCTGGGGCTCGCCGGGTAGTGGGGAAGGTCAGCTCAACCGTCCGTACGGGATCGCGGTCGACGCGGCGGGCAACGTCTACGTGGCCGACTCCGGCAACAATCGCATCCAGAAGTTCAGTAGCGCAGGAACCTTCCTTAGTACATGGGGCTCTTATGGCAGCGGGGTCGGCCAGCTGAGCTGGCCGGCTGAGGTCGCGCTCGACGCGGCGGGCAACGTGTACGTGGCCGAGATGTACAACCACCGTGTCCAGAAGTTCACCAACACAGGAGCATTCCTCACCGCCTGGGGCTCCTATGGCACTGGCGACGGACAGTTCGAGTACCCGTATGGAATCGCGGTGGACGCGGCGGGCGATGTCTACGTTGGCGACATCTACAACTACCGCGTTCAGAAGTTCAGCAGCGCAGGAACCTTCCTCGCCAAGTGGGGCGCCTATGGCAGTGGCGATGGTCAGTTCTCCAACCCGTCCGGGGTCGCGGTGGACGCGGCGGGCAATGTCTATGTGGCCGATATCTACGACAACCGCATCCAGAAGTTCAGCAGCGCGGGAACGTTCTTGCTGACGTGGGGCTCCCCGGGTAGCGGCGACGGCCAGTTCAGCCGTCCGTACGGGATCGCGGTGGACTCCGCCGGCAAGATCTTCGTCGCCGACACTCTCAACAATCGTGTTCAGGTCTTCGCCTCCGATGCCACGCCGCCCGTCATTACTCCCACCGTCAGCGGGACGGCGGGCAGCAATGGCTGGTACACCGGCAACGTGACCGTCACCTGGACCGTCGCCGATCCGGAATCGGCTATCGCGTACTCCTCCGGCTGCGAGGCGGTCACACTCAGCGCGGACACCCCGGGCACTACGCTCACCTGCACGGCCACGAATGGGGCGGGCCTGAGCAGCGCGAGCGCGGCTACGGTCGCGATCGACAAGACCCCTCCGATATTTGAGAACTGCCCTACTGCCGGTCCGTTCGGATTCGGCGGTGACGTGCAAACGGTGGGACCGATCGCGGCCGATGATGGCTCAGGCTCGGGCGTCAATGCCGGCGCCAGCACTCTAACCGCTTCATTCGATACGAACACGCCCGGTCTGACTACGTTCACAGCTACCTTCGCCGTGGTGGACAATGTCGGCAACGGTCCCACCTCGAAAGCCTGTGCGTATAGCGTGACGGTCAGGAGGGCGATGCTAGAGATGCTCAATGGTCTTGAGGGGCTGCGTCCGGGAGTGACTGACGCTCCGAACCGCAACAAGCTCGATCTGGTCATCACTGATCTGAGCAGCGCGCTCGATCCGGCCCTTTGGACCGACGGCAACCACCTGGATCCCCAGCACGGCGACAAGGTCTTCAGAGAGGCAAGAGACGCCGTCAACAAGCTAGGTCAGATGGTCACGGACAGTAGCGGCTCGCTCTACGGCAGCCCACAACTGCAGGAGTATATCAACCGCCTGGTGGCTGCTACCCAGGAGCTGGCATTCGTTGCCGCGAGCGGAGTCGCGACGAGCAATCCGACCACGATGATCCCGACCAACGACGAGCAAGCCAGAGGCGACAGCGAACGTGCCACTGGCAAGCGCGACAGCGCCATCGAGCGCTACCGCAGAGTCTGGCAGCACGCGGTGAAGGCACTGTTGAAGCCGTAGAAACCGCCGTGCGCGGTGGCGCGCTCCAGATCGGCGACTTGCCCACATCAAGAGCCCGCCGGTTCACGATCGGCGGGCTTTCTTCGAGACGATGACTGCGTGCCACTACTCCCAGTTCCCCATTCAGTACTGCGTTTGACATGCGAGCTAGATATCGGAACTCGGCACGGAGCCATTAATTGTCTTCCAAGAGCGAGTTTGTCCCATCGATTCTGAATAGATACTGAACGTGATCTGCACTCGTCCAGCATCGTGAAGACAAGATAAACATATAGTCATCTAGTCAGTTGCATGGTCAGAAGCTATTGACAACGAGGGCTTGGTCCCATACCATTACAATGGACTCTCTGGAGGAAGCAAAGAGATGGGGAAGCAATGATCCCAGGCCTGCAACGTGGTCACCTCGGCCTGGAGGAGTGATTGGTGAAACCGACCCTGTTGTTAGGGTCGGTTTTCTTTTGGGGCTCAGAGACCCCGAGGATCCAGAGTGAGCGGCTCTGGTCAAATCCCACAGCAGGCAAGGGGGAGCTAGTGAACAACATAGCTGGTCTGGCACAGGCGACGAAGGTGTCATGGGCGAAGGCGACTTTGATTGTGCTGGTGAGCGTGCTTGTTGCGGCTCTGGTGGGCGCGGCCGTTGCGGACGCTGGCGGAACAGGGGGAGAATACGCCTTCGTCTTGGCGTGGCCCGCCAACAATCAATCCAGCAATGGGAAGGGGCTATTCTTTGGCCCATCCGGTGTCGCAGTGGACTCTGCGGGCAACGTCTATGTGGCTGACCAGGGGAACCAACGCATCCAGAAGTTCACCAGTAGCGGGACCTTTATCACCAAGTGGGGCTCTCCCGGGAACGGGAACGGCCAGTTCAGCTCGCCGTCCGCGGTCGCAGTGGATACGGCGGGCAATGTCTACGTGGCTGACACCGGGAACCAGCGAATTCAGAAGTTCACCAGTAGCGGGGCTTTCATCACCGAGTGGGGCTCTCAAGGGAGTGGAGACGATCAGTTCAGCTCTCCGTCTGCCATTGCCGTGGACTCCACCGGCAACGTCTACGTGGCCGACTCCGCGAACCATCGCATCCAGAAGTTCACCAGTTCGGGGGGCTTTATTGCCAAGTGGGGTTCCCCTGGTACCGGGGATGGTCGCCTGAACTCCCCGGTTGGGGTCGCGGTTGACTCATTGGGCTACGTCTACGTGACCGACTCCTATAGCGGCAACGTCCAAGTTTTCACCAGCACCGGGACCTTCGTCAGGAAGTGGGACTCCTGGGATGGTGGAAGCAGCGTACTTGCGTGGCCGAACGGGATCGCGGTCGATTCGTCAGGCAACGTCTATGTCGCGGACCTGGGCAACTTCGCTGTCGAGAAGTTCACCAGCACGGGGACCTATCTTGCCACGTTGGGCTACTATGGCTCTGGTAGTGGGCAGTTCCTGTGGGCGTCCGGGGTTGCGGTAGATTCCGCGGGCAACCTCCACGTGGCCGACACCGGCAACGACCGCGTCCAGAAGTTCAACAGCTCGGGCGCTTATGTTACAAAGTGGGGCTCGACCGGTGGACCGATGGTTGGCTCCAGCGCGGACGGTCAGTTCGCCAGCCCGTCCGCGATCGCGCTCGACTCGGCGGGCAACGTCTACGTCGCGGACTCCGGCAACAATCGCATCCAGAAATTCACGAGCGCGGGCACTTTTGTCAGCAAGATGGGTACTTACGGTAGCACGGCTGGCAAGCTGAATTGGCCATCTGGTGTCGCGCTGGACTCGGCGGGCAACGTCTACGTTGCGGACTCCGGCAACAATCGCATCCAGAAGTTCAGTAGCGCGGGTGCTTTCCTCGCCATCTTGGGTTTCAAGAGTTGCCCAAAATACGATATTGCCACCGGTACGATGCTGCCAGGTGTCAACGGCGGACTCTGCCGACCGACCGGTATTGCACTCGACTCTGCCGGCAACATCTATGTCACGGACGCCGGTAACGATCGTGTTCAGAAGCTCAGCAGCAGCGGGGCCTTCCTCACCAAGTGGGGCTCCACGGGGACCGGAGATGGTCAATTCGATGGACCGACCGGCATCGCGCTGGACTCGGCGGGCAACGTCTACGTCGCGGACTCCGGGAACAATCGCATCCAGAAGTTCAGCGGCGCCGGGACCTTCCTGACGAAGTGGGGCTCCAAGGGTGGTGCGTACGGGCAGTTCGATGGAGCTTACACGGGCATCGCGGTCGACGCCGAGGGTGACGTCTATGTGGCGGACTCTGGCAACGATCGGATCCAGAAGTTCACGAGCGCCGGGACCTTCATTGCGACATGGGGCTCCTTTGGCGTTGCGAAGGGTCAGTTCGATGGGCCGTCCGGCGTAGTAGTCAACTCGTTGGGTAAGGTTTACGTCGCCGACTCGCACAACCAGCGTATTGAGATGTTCGCTCCGCCGCCCGACCTCGTCGCGACAAACCTGACGGCGCCTATGGCCGGTATCGCGGGGCGGCCGATCAGTGTCGCCTGGACCGTTACCAATCAGGGGGCAACCGATGCTGAGCCATTCTGGAACGATAGAGTGTACCTGTCCACGGACACGGCCCTGGACGGCACGGATGTATTCGTAGCGAGCGTCTCGCATGGTGTGACCCTGACGGCTGGCAGCAGCTACAGCGTTTCGCAGAGCGTCACCGTGCCCAAGGTTGCTCCAGGCGACTACTACCTCATTCTGCGCACGGACATGTACGACGCGGTGACCGAGACGGATGAAGCGAACAACGCCGTTGCCATTCCTTTCACCGTCCAGTCCACGGATCTGGTCCCGACCGCCTTCACGGCTCCGATCACCGGCTTCGCCGGGCAGGGCATTGCCCTCTCCTGGACGGTGAAGAACCAGGGCAACGCTGACGCGGCCCCAGCCTGGGAGGATCGCGTCTATCTGTCGACGGACATGACTCTGGACAGCACGGACACTTATGTCACGCGTGTCACGCATGATACCGCCCTGGCGGCTGAAAGCAGCTATGGTGTGTCACAGACCGTCAACTTGCCCAGGGTTGGCCCGGGTGACTACTACCTTATCCTGCGCACGGACATGTACAAAGCGGTGACCGAGTCCAATGAGACGAACAATAGCGACGTCATTCCATTCACGATCCAGGCAACGGATCTGGACCCGACCGCTTTCACAGCTCCGGTCACAGCTCTTGCCGGGCAGAGCGTTGCCATATCCTGGACGGTGAAGAACCAGGGCGACGCTGACGCGGCCCCAGCCTGGGAGGATCGCGTCTATCTGTCGACGGACATGACTCTGGATAGCACTGATACCTATGTCACGCGTGTCACACACGATACCGCCCTGATGGCTGGCAGCAGCTATGGTGTGTCGCAGAGCGTCACCGCGCCCAAGGTTGCTCCGGGCAACTACTTCCTCATTCTGCGCGCGGACATGTACAACGCGGTGATCGAGTCCAGCGAGATGAACAACAGCGTTGCTATTCCGTTCACGATCCAGTCCACGGATCTGGTTCCGACCGCCTTCACGGCTCCGACCATCGCTCCTGCCGGGCAGAGCGTTGCCCTCTCCTGGACTGTGAAGAATCAGGGCAACGCTGATGCGGCCTCATCCTGGGAGGATCGCGTCTACCTGTCGACGGACACTACTCTGGATAGCACGGACACCTATGTCACGCGTATCACGCAGAATACCGCCCTGACGGCTGGCATCAGCTATGGTGTGTCGCAGACCGTCAACTCGCCCAGGGTTACTCCGGGCGACTACTACCTGATCCTGCGCACGGACATGTACAACCACGTTGCCGAGTTCAACGAGACGAACAACAACTTGATTATCCCGATGGCGATCACTCCATAGTACCCTTTCCCGGTAGTTCCTTCGTGATTGGCTAGACCGAGTCGGTCCTTCTGGGGAAGGACCGACTCGGTCTAATCCTCTTGCCGCAAGCTCAATCGATACCCCGATCTAGCCTCAGGGAACCGCTATCCACCGCATGCCGCTCCGGAGCGGGCGGGGACGTCCTGGACCGGGAAGATGGTGCGCGCCTCAGCGCCGTGCGACCAGATGGTGGTATGTGTGTCAATGCCGCCGACCTGGGCGGCGAAGAAGTACTTGTTGTTGAGGTCTTGCGCGGCCGAGACGTCTACGTTGTTGAAAACGAAGCGTGGCCAGAGGAGTCCGGCCGGGTTTGGTCCGGCCTGGATCAGCACGGGGGACACGTTCGCGTCGACCAGCACGTTCGAGTTCAGGGCCTGCCTCAGGCGCACCGGATGGTTCTGGGATTGGAGTGCCTGAGCGTCCACTGCCCCGTCGAGCGGATGCGTGAAGACGTCGGCGGCCACGTTGGCCAGGGGCGCTTGATTCACCGGCAGGACGTTGCCTGCAATGGCGTGTGGAAAGACCACCTGAATCACGCTGTCCAACGGAGACGTGACAGGCTGAGAGGCGCTCTGTGGCTGGAACTGGGCGGGGAAGAAAGTGCGTGGGTCTTGGCCGTGGCTCCAGACGTTGGTGCGGAAGCTGGTATCGGCCACATTGACTACGAAGAACTGCTTGCTGGCGGCCGGATTGAAGAGGTCCGAGCGCTGCACGAACGGCACCGGCACGTCGTTGAAGATCCACACGGGAAAAGAGACGCCATCGACGGTCTGGATCAGGCGGGTGCCAAGAGCGCTGGAGACCGGAATGCCTGGGACCTCATGGAGGGTGGGCACCTGGCTGGCACTGCCATCAACACCCACCAGATTCAGTGCCCAGCGCAGCGTGACCGCGTTCGAGAAGCTGCAAGGGACCGGGTTGCGCGTGTCCGCATCGAACAGAAACACGGCCACGTTGACCAAGGGCGCCTCGGAGACGGAACGGATGTTGCCCTGTTGGTCATGCGGGAAGACTATCTCAATCCGTGCATCTATCTGGGGTGGGGTGTTGGGAGGAAGGGCGTCCTCGATCACCGCGACGTCGTTGAGTTCCGGGGTAGTCACGTAGATGGTGTTGGTGGCGGGATTAGCGGCCACATTACCGCTGCCGCCGATGCCTGGGAGCGTGGCTAGAATGGCATTGCTGGCACCGTCGATGACCGAGACGCTATTCGTGCCCTCACTGAAGGTGGTGGCGTAGATGTGATTGGTGGTCGGGTTGACCCCCACGCCAGCCGAACCAGTGGGCACCGGACCCAGAGGGATCGCGACGAGGAAAGTATTGTTGGCCCCGTCGAACACTGAGACGTTGCCGATCATGGTGTTGGTCACGTAGAAGCGGTTCGTTACCGGGTTGACCGTCACCTGGGCCGAGTTGCTTCCGGAAGCGAGGGTGGTGATGACGGAGTTGTTGGATCCGTCGATCACAGACAGCACCCCGGCGGCGCCCGTAGTGATGACGTAGATTCGGTTGGTCGCAGGGTTGACCGCTATGCCAGCTGGGCCAGCAGCGAATGAGATGGTGGAGAGCACAGTATTGCTGCTTCCATCGATCACCGAGACGCTGTTGCTATCGGCATTCCCCACGTAGATACGGTTGGTAGTTGGGTTCACCGCCACACCGAATGGATGAGTGCCCACCGCGACTGTGGCGGCTACGGCGTTGCTGGCTCCGTCGATGACCGAGACGTTGTTGCTATCCAGGTTGGTGACGTAGATGCGGTTGGTGTTCGGGTTGGCCGCCACCCCCTTGGGGTTGGTGCCCACCGCAATGGTGGCGACGACAGCCCTGGTCGTTCCATTGATGACCGAGACGCTGTTGCTGCCACTGTTGGCGACGTACACCAGGTTGGTGGTTGGGTTGACAGCCACTCCATCAGGACTGGCGCCCACCGTGATAGTAGAGACGACATTCTGGGCCCGTGTCGGTGGGCCGGCATCCAGAAGCGCGGCCAGCGGGAGAACGGTCACGACAATCAGGCATGAGATCAAGCGGCGGATCATTTCGACTTCCTTTCGGTCTGGTACAGGTCAGAAACAGCGCCTGTGCGCGTCTGCTCACAATGGATACCTATTCCGGGCTGCTTGGTCTGGCATCATTCTCATGCTGGCGACCATGGACATAGCATGAGATCTGCTATGGCTGCCGCAGCAAGACCCATGCCGCAGAGCGCTACTCTGACGGTCACTTATACTCTTTCCCGGTAGTTCCTTCGTGATTGGCCAGACCGAGTCAGTCCTTCCGCGGGAGGACCGACTCGGTCTCGTCGTCGCGATCACGAACTCCCTGATGGGAAAGAGTAGTAGCGCGTCGTGTCGTAAGTACGTCGTTCCTCAAGTACAGCGAGCGGGCGGCGATATTCCCTCGCCCTTTCGCAAAGGGAGAGGGTCAGGGTGAGGGTTCAGCCCCTGACGCCGATGGATCGTCGTCCCGGACCGATGAAGACCCTGGGGACCCTCACCCCAACCCTCTCCCTTCGCAAAGGGAGAGGGGATGGCACGTCAGCTATCCCGATGTCATCGAGATCGAAGCGTGTCCATCCTTGCTCTTTCCGCTGA
>SCTZ01000134.1 GCA_004297765.1 Chloroflexota bacterium
TGGGCGCGGTAATCAGCCCGCCTCGGCGGGCTTCGTTGACTCAGCCCAGCGGCTTCAGCCCTGGGCGTTCTTCGGCGTTGCATCAGCAAATCAGGACAAAGGCAAACACAATCGGTATTAGATGCAGGCAAGCGTGCGAACATGCCCGCGCCTTGCTCAGAATCAGCGTGGTCGACTACTACAGTGGCGACACCGCTAATACGCTAGCCCCATTGCTTGAGTGGCCTTTGCGGCTCGCGCTATAATTGGGCGGCGCGGCTCGTCGCTTCCCGGGGCCACGGGGCTTGTCGTCGATCTCCTAGTGGACCCAGCCGCGACAGGAGGTTCTGATTGGAGCTTTTGCCGCTGCTCGCGATCGCGTTCGGCCTGGCCATGGACGCGTTCTCGGTGGCTATCGGCGCCGGACTCTCCCTCGGTCAGGTCCAGCATCGTCAGGCGTTCCGACTATCCTTTCACTTTGGCCTCTTTCAGTTCTTCATGCCCATCATCGGCTGGTTTGCCGGTACGACCATCGAGAGTCGCATCGCGGCCTACGATCACTGGGTAGCTTTTGGTTTGCTGGGCTACGTGGGTGGGAAGATGATCTGGGACGCGGTCTTCGACAAAGAAGAGGGAACGAGGGGCGACCCCACGCGTGGCAAGACTCTGGTGGCGCTCTCTGTGGCCACTAGTATCGATGCTCTGGCCGTCGGACTGAGCCTGGCCGTGCTACGAGTGCCGGTGCTCTTTCCCGCGGCGGTGATCGGCCTCGTGGCGGCCAGCATGACGCTGCTTGGCCTATCTATCGGTCGTCTTATCGGAGGCATGGTCGGCTCATGGATGGAGGCGATCGGTGGCCTGGCTCTTGTCGCAATCGGCGTGAAGATCCTGCTGGAGCACGGGGTCCTGCAATAACTCCTTTGCGGCGCTGTCTCTTGAGTGAGGTGTTCTATCCAACAAGACCGCCGCGGTTTCGGAAACCGCGGCGGTCTCAGCGTTGGTCCAGTTGCGCCATCCCCGGCGCCGGGTTCGAAACCGTTATCTGATGGTAATGGACAGAAGCTTCGCGCTCCTTCCTCCAGCGCTATCGACTACCTGAACGGTAAAGTAGCGGGTGCTGGCAGTGGTCGGCGTCCCGGAGATCACTCCGGTTGCCGGGTCTAGTGTTAGCCCGGCAGGTAGAATCCCGACCGACAGCGACCAGGTATAAGGAGGCATGCCACCGACAGCCGCGAGGGTCTGGCTATAGGCAACGCCAACCTGGCCGTTGGGCAACGAGGCGGTGGTGATGGTAAGTGGCCCGGCAGCGACGGTGATGGACAAAGCCCGTGTTGCCGTTCCGCCAGTGCTATCGGTCACCATGACGGTAAAGTTGGAGGTGCCGGCAGTGGTTGGCGTCCCGGAGATGACCCCCGCTGAGGCATTAAGCGTCAGTCCATCAGGAAGCTCTCCGTCTGATAGCGACCAGGTGTAGGGGGTCGTGCCTCCAGTAGCCGCCAGGGTTTGCCTGTAAGCACGACCAACTTGGCCGTTAGGCAGCGAGGCAGTGGTGACGGCCAGGGACGGTGTGATGTTAATTGACAGCTGCCGTGCGTTTCTGCCACCAGCGCTATCGACTACCTGAACGGTAAACCAGCGGGCGCCGGCAGTGGCTGGCGTCCCGGAGATGACTCCAGTTGTCAGATCAAGTGTTAGTCCGGCAGGTAGAACCCCACCTGACAATGACCAGGTATAAGGAGGCGTGCCACCGGCAGCCGCCAGAGTCTGGCTGTAGGCAACGCCAACCTGTCCGTTGGGCAGCGAGGTTGTGGTGATGGTAAGTGGCCCGGCAGCGACGGTGATGGACAAAGCCCGTGTTGCCGTGCCACCAACGCTATCGGTTACCATGACAGTGAAATTGGAGGTGCCACCAATGAGTGGCGTCCCGGAGATAGCCCCGGTTGAGGCGTTAAGCGTCAGTCCAGCAGGAAGAGCTCCGGCCGATAGCGACCAGGAGGTGTAAGGAGTCGTGCCACCGGAAGCTGCCAGGGTCTGGCTGTAAGCACGACCAACCTGGCCGTTGGGGAGCGAGGTAGTGGTGACCGTCAGCGCCGGACTGACGGTAAGGGATAGCTGCCGTGCGTTTCTAACTCCAGCGCTATCGACTACCTGAACGGTAAAGTAACGGGTGCTGGCAGTGGTCGGCGTCCCGGAGATGACCCCCGTCGCCGGATCAAGAGTGAGTCCGGCAGGTAGAATTCCGACCGACAGCGACCAGGTGTAAGGAGGCACGCCACCGCCAACCGCCAGGGTCTGGCTGTAGGCGATGCCAACCTGGCCGTTGGGCAACGAGGTGGTGGCGATGACCGGGGCCGCGGCGTTGATCGCCACCATATTCGAGAATGCCGAGTCGGCGGAGAAATGGGGGAAGCTTGCGCCTTCGTTTAGATTAGGATCCGTATAGTCCCAGGTGTCGCCGACCATGTTATTGGCTACCACCCGGTAGAAGTAGGGCTGTCCAGGTGTGATGGTATCCGCGTACGTCGTCACGTTTGACGCAACTGTGGAGCTGACCACTCCCGTCGTGAAGCCGGCATCTGCTGCTCTCTGGATAGTGAATCCGGTCTCATCAATGGAGTTATCGCTCCAGGTCAAGGTCGCCCGGTTTCCGCTGACAGCAGCCTTTAGATTGGAAGGTGCGTTCGGTGGAAACGCGAGCACAACCGAATGCATCATGTCGAACTCTTCGTGAGCCAGCAGGTGGCAGTGGTAGACGTACTCCCAGCCATAATTGACCTTGTGGTTGATGATATCAACAGGTTCTCCGTTCGGGTCAAAGGCTTGAGGAGGCAGGCCATTCGCCTCCGCCTGGGTAGAATTGGCCAGGTAGGCTCCCTCCGGCTTCGTCGGGTCGATCAAGCGAACGCTACCGGGGACCTGGAAGGGCTGCGTGGGTTTAATCGGTCTTAACGCCACGATGGTATCCTGCAGCGGGTTTACCCTGACGGTCTCTTTCCAGCCCAGCTCGTTGGAGTCTGGTAGCCTGAGAGCATTATCCCAGGCAACTCGGTTGATGAGCTGCACGTTGAACAGATGGAAGTGTATCGTGTGGGTATCTACGCCGTTGTGCGTGATCTTCCAGATCTGGGTGCCATCGTTGAGCGACCCAATGGGAGTGCCGTATACCGAGCCCTTTATGAGCTCGACAGGAGGGGACAGATAAGGGTAGAGCATGAAGTTCTGTGCCCCGGCCGTGGTCTTGGGGAGCTCGAGTCCGAGCATGGCGCTCATACGTCCATACTCAGGATCGAAAGCTTCGCCCATCTCATCCTGGATGGCCTTCGGCTGCAGCGGGATGGTCACCGTCTGGCCGGAAAGGGTCTGGAAGGTCTGGGAGTTGTCCATGATTCTGACGTAGGTATCAGCAGGGAGGGTCTTGTTGTAGGCGGAGTTGTAGTTGGCGTTGGGGACGATTATCTGGTCCTGGGAGGCATCAAAGACGCCTCCCTTCGCAGCCGTCTTGGCGAACACTGACCGCAGCGTTGACAGATCGTAGGTTGGCGCAGGGGTTACAGGGTTTACCTTGATCTGCATGATGGTGCGGGTGTTGGGACCGTAGCCCGGCTGAGTCGTGGGGGTGCCGCCTATATCTGTCTGGCCCGGGTTGTCCGTGTAGTAGTCGTAGCGCGGGTCGATGGCCGGGAACGGCGCCGGAGCGTCGTCATAGAGGATGAGGGTCTTACCGGCAAACGCGGAGAAGTCGACGATGACGTCGGCTCGTTCCGCCGTGCCCAGGATAAGTGTGCCTGCTTTCACGAGCCCGAAATCGAAGTTTGTCTGGTCGAAGTTCCATTCTACTGGCTTATTCGGCAGGACAATGGGCGCCGGCAGGAAGCCGCCTTCGGTCCCAATCTGAATGAAGCTCGGGCCCGCTGTGGACGGGTCAGGTATCCCGCCTTCCCTGCCATCGGCCGAGGGAACCATCTTGACTTCGGTATTCTTCCTTCCATCAGCGGTGGTCACGTCGGGGTCGGCCTGATAGAGCTGCAGGTTGAAGAAACGGTCATCGGCTGCATTCAGCATGCGGAAGCGATATGCTTTCGGGTCCACCACCAGGTAGGGATAGGCGGTACCGTTGACCAAAGGCGTGTCCATGAAGGCCTCTGCCGCCTCGGACGGGTTGGGTGTCCCGGGCATTGTTTTCGGCTCCCAGGGAGCGTTGACGGGGTCGTAGAAGGGGTTGGGCACCGGTCCGTGGGTGATGTTCGTGGTGGGCGGCCAGAACCAGGGACCATAGTGCCACCGTCCGAAAGCGTTCATTCCGCTGAGGTCTGACGGATTCTGGTTTGGCATGTAGACGTGCGGATACCAGAGATCTCCCGCCTTCGGCGTCCGCTTTCCGCCGACGATCGGTCCGGTTCCCCAATTCCAGGTAGGGTCCTGTGTGGCGATCGTGGCAGGGTCGACGAAGCTCTTGTCCTGAATGACCAAGGGAATCCCGAGGTCCGGAAGAACCTTCTTCCCTTCCGGGTTGACACCGGATTGGTTGGTGCCATTGATCAGGTCTTTCTCGACCTGGTCCGTCAGCACATAGGGCGCGGCCTCGCCGGCGTAGACGTTGAGACGAGTGATGCCGAAGGCGTGGTCGTGGTAGAACATCAGTCGGGCGCTTTGCTGGTTGTTATAGTAGAAGGTCATTGACCCGGGACCGGGATCCGACATATCGGGTACATTCTGGACGGCGACACCCTTGGGATACGGGGTAGCTTCTCCCGCAGGTGTGATCCACTGTTGAGGTGTGCCATCGCTGATCCATGGAATGAAGCCGCCATGCAGATGGAGAGTGCCGCGATTCTCTTTGTACTTCTCCGTTCCGCCATTGGGCCCGGTCCCGGCTCCCATGACCGTAGAGTCAACCGGCAGGAAGAGGTCGCCTCCGGTGCCCGTGGGAAGCTTGTTGGTGAACTTGACGCGCACCGGTTTGTTTCTCTGAGCGACGACGGTAGGGCCAAGATAGTGGAACTTGCTTACATTCGGGTCTGAAGTGTTGGTCTGCCTGTAGCCTCGCAGCGTAGTCGGGGGCAGGTCCGAATGCAGCTTCTCGGTGTACTCTCCAAGCTCGATTTCGTAGTAGTCGGCTCCGGTTAGCGTGATGGCGGTGATTTGACCGAAAGTGGGGCTACCGACTACCCGATCTACCGTTGCAACCCCAATAGCCTGTGACGTGGCGCCGCCTCCGGAGAAGCTGACTGCCGGATTCGCCGAGTAGCCGCTGCCCGCGTTGGTAACTGTGACGCCGGTGACAGCACCGCCGGCGATTCTGGCTGTGGCAGTGGCGCCGGTGCCGGTGTCATCGGTGATGGTTATGGTAGGAGCCGAGGTGTAACCCTTGCCTCCGGGCGGATAGGTAGTCGTGTCCGGGACGGCCACCGGAATATACTGGTCCAGTGTGTTCTTGTTCGCAGCCCCCAGACCTGGCAGCGAGTCGACGAACTTCCTGATGCCGCCGGTGAGAGGACCGCCTATCGTTGCCGTTGCGGCGGCGTCTTCGCCGGTAGGGTCTGAGATGATGACGACAGGAGCGGTATAGTCGCTGCCTCCATTTGCAAGCGCGATACTGTTAATCGCGCCAGTGGCTGGGTCTACTGTTGCTGAAGCGGAAGCGCCGCTGCCTGTGCCGTAGACGTCCACGATGCTAACGAGAGGAGCACTGTATCCGCTGCCCCCGTCGTCGAGAGTGAGGTTGGCGACGGCACCTTTGGGCATTGGGCTATTAGCGTAGTTCGGGTAGGGACCGAAGTAATGCGGGATGCCGCCGGGGTCCATCGCGGCCGCGGCCGTCGCGGCTTCCGTATGAGGCGTATCTGCCGCCTGAGCCTTGGCTCCCGGCTGAGCCTTGGCTCGGGCTACAAGAGCAGCCTCGTACAGCTTCTTGGAACGAGCGGCCGCGGCTTTCCTGTCAGCAGGCGTCGGCGCTCAATGGTGCTAAGATTTCGCTGATGTCTGTAGCTGTTCGCGCAGGCGCTGGCGCGCGGCATCTCGTGATCCTTTCAGGGGTGGGTAGGGCAACCGACGCTTCCGCACCGCCCGCGGCTCGATGCGAAAGCGCTGGCGCTCCATCAGACGGCATTTGCCCAGACGCGACAGCACCCGCTCTATCTCACGGCGGACATCCTCCAGGGTGTCCGCGGTCCAGAGAAAGAAGAGGGTATCGCGCAGGCGTCGCCAACACTGGGTGAAACTCAACGCCAGCGGTGTCAAACCAACCCGTTCGGCCGCGTCGCTCATGGCGGCGCGGATCAGATTGTAGGCGATAAGCCCGGCATACAGCTCCTTGCGTGCCGTGTCAGCGGATTTGGCGTGCAAGAGATCCATGTTCAGGGTGGCCTTCACGTAGCGGAGGTCCAGTTCCACGTGCCAGCGAAAGCCATAGAGCGTGCACAGATCCTCCACAGTGTAGCACGTCTGGTCCACCAGGGTGGTGAACCAGTACAGATCCACGGGTCGAAAGCCATCGCGCTGCAGCCGCACAGCGATCAACCGTCCCGCAATGGGCTCCGTGGACAGATCAGGGACGCACTGGTCCTGGCGACTCGGCGCCCACGCCACCGGGACGTCCAGTGTGGCGGGCAGGGGGCGCCGGACCAAGGCGCGGGCGCGGGCGGCGGTCAGCCGCAGCAGCACGAAGAGTCCCTGCTGCCGGGCGGCTTGGGCCACGCTGAAGACGCCGAAGTTCTCGTCTCCTACGCAGACGCTGCCGGGATCAAGCTGCTTCAGGACGGTCCGGACCAGAACCTGTTCGCTCTGGTGCAAGGAGCCCTCGGCCAGGTCGAGCAGAGCTCCCGTCCGCAAGCAGAAGGCGCCAGTCACCCGCATCTCCACCCAGTAAGTGGGGCCATACTGATTGGCATGTTGACCGTACTCTTCCACCAGATCGCCGAACGGATACAGGGTGATGGTCGAGCCATCGAGCAGGACCACGTGATGTCCCAACCACAGTGCGCCGGCGCCTGCGGCGTGCTGGATCGCGTGCGCGCTCTGGTGCAGCACGCCCGTCAAGACCTCCAGCGGGAGCCTCGCGCGCGCCTGACAAAAGGCCGAGCTGCTCTCCGAGCGCAGGCGCTGCGAGAGAGGCGCGCAGTGCCGATCATCGAGATGATCGATGGCCCGACTGCGCACATAGCTGACGACTGCATCGCAGGAGTGGTCCGCGTTGAGACGCTGGAAAATCAGGCACCAGACGAGAACCACGGGGGTGAAGATCCGTTCATAGAAGCGGTGTGGCGCGCATGCCACCCGCGCCAGATCGCGGATAACCTGAGCGGGCACCACCTCCTGGAAGGTCGGCAGGCATTGCTGTATAGTAGAGAGTGCCTTCGGCTGAGTTGCGGTCACCATGGTGGTATGCTCCTTGGTCGGGATATACTACCATGTTAGCACTCAGCCGGAGGTATCATCTGCTCCACTTGTTAAGGTGCGAAATCTTAGCACCATTGGGCG
>SCTZ01000135.1 GCA_004297765.1 Chloroflexota bacterium
GCTCTTCCGATCTGGATGCCCGCGCTCCCAGGCAGCACCGTATCTCACAATTGTGACCTCGTCTCAGTTAACTCGTGCTACACCTTCTCCGCTACACGTAGCCTGGCGCTTCGGCTGGATGGGTTAACGGCTATTTCCGCCTCAGAAGGCATTATTGCCCCCTTACCGACAGGGCGCAGGCGTGTCGTCTGACCACACACGCAGACCGGCAGATGCGGCGGACAGATACAACCGCCGGACTCCAGGCGCAAGAAGTTCTTGACGATCCGATCCTCCAGCGAATGGTAGCTGATCACCACCAGGCGTCCCCCGGGAGCTAGGAGATCGCGGGCCTGCGGCAGGACCGTCTCCAGAGCTTTCAGCTCGTGATTGACGACAATCCGTAACGCCTGAAATGTTCTAGTGGCCGGATGCGTCCGTCCCCGGCGCCCCCCAACGGCCTGTTCCACGATCCGCGCCAACTCCATGGTCGATCTGATCGGACGACGTACCACGATCGCTCTAGCGATCTGACGGCTCTTCCTCTCCTCGCCATAGCGGAAAAGAGCCTCGGCGATCTGGCTTTCCGACCAGTCGTTGACGATCTGCTCCGCGGTGAGCCGCTGGCGATGAGGGTCGAAGCGCATGTCCAGCGGCCCTTCGGCCTGGAAGCTGAAGCCGCGCTCTCGCCGAGCCAACTCCAGCGTTGAGAGCCCCAGATCCAACAGGATACCATCGGCGGATTGCCATCCTGCCGTCATGGCGATCTCTCGCAATCGCTCGAAGTTGCCATTGACCAGGATCGCTGCATCACCGAACCGATCGAGCCTTTGAGCAGCGATGCTCAGTGCCGTGGAATCGGCATCAATACCCAGCAATCGTCCGTCAGGTTGCGCCTTCTCGAGGATCGCCTGGGCGTGTCCACCCGTCCCCAGCGTGCAATCTACATAGCTACCGCTCGGATGCACGTTGAGCGCTGCCAGCGTTTCCGCCAACAACACCGGAACATGCCAGGTGGGAGGAACTAGATCGTGCCCACCGGAATTTGCTCCATGGACCCGGCCATCAGGTCCTTCTCCGTATCCCAATGCTCTCGGCTCCAGATCTCCAGCACAGAATAAAGTCCCGCGATCACGACGGCCTCCCGAATCTCCGCGTAGTCTCGCAGCGGCTGCGGCAAGAGCACACGTCCCTGCCCGTCCAACTCCAGGCTGAAGGCGCTGGAAAACAGCGACCGATTCAGCCGCCTGCTGCCAGTCTCCGTGATCGGGAGCGCGATAAGCTTCTCCGCCGTTTTCGTCCACTCATTCAGTGGAAAAACGCGGATGCACTTCTCGAAGCCGCGCGCCAGGACGAGACCGGCCTTAAACCCGCCGCGAAACTTCGCCGGGATAGCGACCCGGCCCTTCTGATCCAGACTGTACTCGTACTCGCCGAGGAACATAGGAGTGTCCTCTCGAAACGTTCCCGATGGACCACACCCCACCACATTCCTCCCCACTTCTCACCACCAGCCGCCACAATGTAACACAGCCGAGCGGTCCTTTCAAGGCAGTTATCCACAACTTTTCCGCTTCCGATGAGACAATCTTCCTATTGAACGATAGCCCATTTTGGAGGGGCGAACGGCAGCCCAATCCCCTGGGACGGGCGTCTCGCCCGCGCGTGTCAGGGGCGAGGATATATCAATCCCCTCTCCCTTTCACGAAGCCGAGGATGAGGGTTCAGCCCCTGACGCCGATGGATCGCCGTCTCGGACCGATGAAGACCCGGGGGACCCTCAATCGAGTAGCCGGGTGGGTCACCCCGCCCGGCTCTCACACCACCGGACAT